>DAOTWU010000505.1:0-4033 GCA_034435735.1 Anaerolineae bacterium
ACAGGGTTGGGGAATTGCGGTCACGATTGCCAATCCAACCTGGCGGACGATTATTCAGGCCAAGCTTTTCATCAGCAAGGCGCTCTAAATCGCCGCGAATGGCAAGGATAATATCAGGAATGAGCGCTTCTAGCCCTTCATCGCGCAGAGCGATGGTGGTGAGTTCGTCTTCAATCTCGGCACTGACTGAAGCGCAATAATCAACTGATGATTGGGGCGTATCAATAGAAGCCAGATAAAACCGGTCTAGGATACGCACGATATTTTGCAAAACGCGGTCACAGCGATAAATACGCTCTGCACCTGCCCAATCTTCGGGAAAATTATCGTAACGGAACTTTTCAGGTATTTCAGTATAACCGCCATAAAAATAAGCTGCAGAAAGCTCTAAATCGTGGCGGATACTGCCGGCAAGAATATCGGCAATTGGGGTTGTCGCGCCTATCCATTGGGGCGGGCGCACCCCCACGCCAAAAATTTCATTAGCCAATAGCTCATTATCAAACCACAAATCGGCAATAAATGTTTCGCTCTGGAGGTCTACATTTCCCGTCCACCCCGTAGGGCGGGCTGGTGCCATAACATCATCGGCCAACTGCTCTAAATCCAGGCGAATGTTCAATAAAAAGATTTCAAAGGGTGTAGATTGGCGTATAGGGGCCGCCTGTGCCACCAAGACCAGCCATAACGCCGGCAATAATATCAGTAAACGTCGGATAGTTTGCATTGCCAGACCTTTATTTGCGTCATCATATTTCGCAAAGCTGGCATTCATTATACACCAGCATAAGCCCTACGCGCATATCAGCAGGCCAAAAATCGATAGGACTTAAGGCTTATCAGGGTAAACAGCTGGATTTACACAATAGGGCAAAGGCTCTCCCCGCAAGCCAGCAATGACATTGTTCACTGCCATATGCGCCATCCGCGCCCGTGTTGCTTGGCTACTACTGGCAATATGAGGCGTCACCAGACAGTTCTCCAGTTGCAAGAGGGGGTGATCGGCAGGGAGCGGCTCTGGGTCAGTCACATCTAGCCCAGCGGCGGCAATCTCACCATTTTTCAGCGCTTCGTAAAGTGCCGTGGTATCAACAACAGGGCCGCGTGCCGTATTAATCAAAATGGCGGTGGGTTTCATCAGGCGCAACTCCTGTGTACCTATCAGGCCGCGCGTTTCTTGGGTTAACGGCACATGCAAACTGACAAAGTCACTTTCTTGCAATAGGGTTTCTAAATCCACTTGTTGCGCCCCTAATGCTGCTGCCGCCTCGACATCTGAGCCGCCATGATAAAGAATGCGCATATCAAACCCACGCGCTCGCCGCGCCACAGCCTGCCCAATACGACCTAAGCCGACAATACCTAAAGTTGCGCCATAAATATCTTGCCCCATCAACAGCATGGGCGACCATGTGCGCCAGTGCCCATCTTTTACATAACGTTCGCCCTCAGGGATGCGGCGGGCAGCAGCCATCAGCAAGGCAAAGGCAAAATCGGCGCTGGTTTCAGTGAGGACATCGGGCGTATTGCCAACGGGAATGCCGCGTTTAGTAGCAGCGGCTACGTCGATATTATCATAACCAACAGCCATATTACTGATAACACGTAGTTTTGGCGCAGCCTTCAATACAGTTTCGTCAATGGTATCAGTTAACAAGCACAATAAACCATCAGCATCAGCGATGTCGCGTAAAAGTTGCTCGCGCGGTGGGGGCAACTCCTCGCCCCATAGCAGTACCTCGCAACGTTGGTGTAAACGCGCCAGCGCTTCTGTGGGGATTTTACGAGTGACATATACAAGTGGTTTCTTTTTTGCCATTAATCACATTCCACAGTAAATCAAAAAGCGCAGGCCTCATTATAACAAGCCTGCGCCTTATAGCAGAAAAAGTTGTTATATTAATCAATTTCCCCGAAGGTCATCTTCACGCGGAAATGGGCATCACCAGTGAATTTAGTAATCATGGCAGATTCATCTTCACGCATAGCAACGCCAAATTCAACCAACATTTGGGCAGGGCCATCGCCATCGAGCGCTTTCGCCATTTGCCCTAACCGTATCGCGGTTTCATAGACCAGTTGCAATGCATTGTTCAAAGCGGCATCGCCCTTTGCGGCATCTTCGGCGCGTTTCTCTTCTTCTTCGGCTAAACTACGAAAACCTATGCGCTCACCACGTTCTACTGGGCTGAGGTCAATATGAACGGGCACGCCGTCTTTATTCACAGTAAATTTGGCCATCGAAAATCTCCATTCTTAAGAGAACTGCGGCTTATAATTGACCGCCATCTACATATAATGCTTGTCCTGTAATAAAACTGGCGGCATCTGAACATAAGAATAACACAGTGGCAGCGACTTCTTCAGGGGTTGCCTGACGGGCTAATGCATTCGGTGGTAAAACGGGGGCATCATCTTCTTCTACATGGCCAACGCATATCGCGTTGACGCGAATTGCATTGGGGGCTAACTCGCGGGCAGCTTGACGGGTTAAAGCCAGCACACCGGCTTTGCTGCTAGTGAAGCCCACTCCTTCGGTTAAAGTGGTGTTAATGGCGGCAGTAGAGGTGAGATTGACGATTGCGCCACCGCCTTCATCCGCCATAACCCGCCCCATAAGCTGGGTGCAGAAAAACGTACCTGTGAGATTGACATCTAATTGACGCCGCCAATCCCATTCATCAATTTTCAATAGAGGTTCAGGCTTATAGATGCCAGCGGCATTCACGAGGATATGCACCCGTCCATAGGCTTCACGGGCATGTTCGATCAGGGCTGCGGCTTGAAAGCGATTGGAGACATCGGCCTGAAAACCGAATGCCTCCCCACCATGCTCCACAATTTCGCCAGCAACGCGGTCGGCGCGGTCTGGGTTTAAGTCGTTGACTGCGACATTCGCGCCAGCTTGCCCCAACGCCAGCGCAATGGCGCGGCCAATTCCCGCGCCCGCACCGGTCACAATTGCTGTTTCACCAGTTAAATCGACGACGAAACGGCCCATTGATTCGCCAGCCAGTCGCTGAGGTTTTGTAAAGCCGCGTTGTGGAAAAGGCCATCGGCATCATACAGGCCTTTATCAGCCCCTTCACAGATGAAGTGTGAAGTGCCATAGCGATACTTGTTTTTATGCGCTTTCGCAGCCTCCTCACCGTAAGTGCGCCAGTCGTTCCAGTCTTTGGTGCCATGAATAATGTGCAACCGTGTTGTAATGGCCAACACTTCTTCTGGTGTGAGGCGGTTACCCACTAATACAACGCCTTTAGGCATTTGCACACGAGCAAAAAGACCAAAAGCGCTCCCTAGCAAGCGAGTACCGCCGCCTTGAGCGATGATATAAGCTAGCTTACGGTTAACATGCGGCTGCTCTAAGGCCGTTTCATAAGCGTTAACTGCGTCCTGTGTAGTGGAGCCACGTCCACCAGCGCCGCTACGCCCCGTCCCGCGTTTATCCCAGCGGAATACAGCATAGCCCTGTTGTAAGCCTGCATCGGCGTAATGTTGATAATCCTCGCGGGAGTTGCAACCGGCATGGTGCAACACAAAGATGAGGGGAAAACCATTTTGGGGTGGCGTATGTGCAGGGTAATCGATTTGTCCGGCTAACGACACACCATCACCCGCAAATCTCAATTCGCGTGTATGCTGTGCCATGAATACACCCTGATAAGCTGCCATTTTGCCTCCGTACTGAAACGACTCAAAACGAACACGGCATACAAAAAACGTCTAGTTTTAAGAGAGATGATGCTTGTCACGAAGGCAAAACTTTACATGTCCTCAAATATCATTGAGGCATTATAACATGTTTTTTTCAAAGCTGTATAGTTTGGTATAAGGATAACCAATTTTTATCAAAAATTGCAAATGCTCGCTGAACAAAACACATAAGGCGATTTGACGTATCAGAAAGTTTGTTCTAACATAGACTACATATCAGCGTTTCAAAAAGGTAAGAAGCCGTGGCACTGGAATTTAACAAACTTGTTGACCAAATTCAGAAAATGGGCTACATGCTGCAGGAGTTGGATATTAC
>DAOTWU010000506.1:0-1967 GCA_034435735.1 Anaerolineae bacterium
CCGCTATCTTCACCAGGGATGCCGATGATAAAGCCACCCACGACGGTAATAATCAACCCCGCAATAATAAGCTGGGAAAGTTTGGTGCGTAGTAAAAAGAACTCCATCAATCCCACCCAAATGGGGGAAGTAGTCACTAGAACAACACTGATGAGAACGGTCGTATGCTCCAGCGAGATAATCCATGATGTAAAATGTAACGCCAGAAAAATGCCGCCAATAAAGGCCAAACCAATATCTTTTGCTTTGATTTTGATGAGATGTTCACGGTAATTGCGCCAGGCCATCGGCGTTAATACAGCCGCCGCCGTAACCAATCTTGCCGCTGCAATTAAAATAGATGGCGCGCCTTCCGCCTGTGCATAGCGTATGAGTATGGCAGCGAAGGCAATTGATAATACAGCAATGCCTAAAGCGATATATGCTGTTAGTGGCGCACGGGTTTTAACAGTGATTTCTGTCTCTGCTTGAGTGCTCATAACTTTCCCCGCTTGAGTGATGGATGGGCAGACAAAGCCAAATTAGCATCATATCCTATTGTGAAGCAAGCACCAGTATAAACCAGTGTTTATGACCAATTCGAGCTTCTTATATACTATTTACACGATGGTATAAACTATTTGTGGTAGAATGCCAATGGGTTAATATGATTTTTGCTACTAAGGAGAGAGTGTAATGGCTTTTGAACTCCCGCAGCTACCTTACGCATATGATGCTTTAGAACCCCACATTGACGCGCGCACTATGGAAATTCATCACAGCAAGCATCATGCCGGTTATACAAATAAGCTGAATGCCGCTATTGCTGGCACAGACCTTGAAAATAAGAGCATTGAAGAAATTCTAGCCAACCTAGATGCTGTCCCGGAAAATATTCGTACTGCTGTGCGTAATAATGGCGGCGGCTATGCAAATCACGCGCTTTTCTGGACGATTATGTCCCCGAATGGTGGTGGCGCGCCTTCTGGCGAATTAGCTGATGCGATTAATGCGGCTTTTGGCAGCTTCGATGCTTTCAAAGAGCAATTCAGTAACGCCGCGGCAACGCGCTTTGGTTCTGGCTGGGCATGGCTCGTGGTTGAACCAGACGGCAGCCTCAGTGTAACTTCCACGCCCAACCAAGATACGCCATTAATGGAAGGCAAAACGCCTATTCTTGGTCTTGATGTTTGGGAACACGCTTACTATCTAAATTACCAGAACCGCCGCCCAGATTACATCGCTGCGTGGTGGAATGTTGTCAATTGGGATGCTGTTGCAGAGCGCTATGCCGCTGCTAAAAAGTAACATTTGTCGGTTAGTATAGCCGAGCATCATCATATACAGCTACTTGAAAAGGCGCTACAATCGTAGCGTCTTTTTGCTGCTTCGTAGGAATTGCACATGGTTGTCAACGCTATGTGCTTTTGTGCTTGACGCTTTTTTAAGGAGTATAAACTTATGACCGAGTATCGTATTGAACGCGATTCGTTGGGTGAAGTACGTGTTCCTGCTAATGCTTACTATGCTGCTCAAACTCAGCGTGCTGTTGAGAATTTTCCCGTTAGTGGACTTAAACAATATCGTGCTTTTATCTGGGGCATGGCCGTGATTAAACGTGCCGCTGCTGAGGTGCATAAAGACCTTGGCCTCCTCGAGGCTAAACTGGCCGATGCCATCATTCAAGCTGCTGAAGAGGTGATTGAAGGCAAACATGATGACCAGTTTGTCGTAGACCCCTTCCAGGCTGGTGCTGGCACAAGCCACAATATGAACACCAATGAAGTTATTGCAAATCGTGCAAATGAAATTTTGGGGTATGCGCTTGATGATACAGATAAACCCATTCACCCCAATGACCATGTCAATATGGCGCAAAGCACCAACGACACCATTCCCACGGCCATTCGTTTAGGGGCATTGTGGCGGCTCGATGAATTATGCGACACTTTACAGACCTGTGCCGATGCGTTCTGGGAGAAGGCGAA
>DAOTWU010000507.1:0-2177 GCA_034435735.1 Anaerolineae bacterium
CCAGAGGAATTTTACATCACAGTTTTAACTGACCCCAATAGTGGGCGCGGTTACCTCAACCCGCATATTGACTGCCCGCAATTTGGCCAAACAGACTGTATCCATTTGGGCACGCTCAATGCGCCGGTGGCTGCCATCAGCGATGGACAGAGCATGTTCGTATGGTTTACGACAGATGGCGCAACGCGTTCAGTGGTTGCCCGCTCAGATGATGACGGGCGCACTTTCCAGTGGGTATATGATTTTGGCAGCACCCATTTCATTGATTTAGCCGCCGCGCTGTATGAAGGCGACATCCCAGGATTGCCAGCAGGACAAGCGCCTTGGGTGTTGGTCTTTGGCAGTGGCAACCAAACATACAATCAAGTTTATTTAGCCGCAACGCCCCTGAGCAGCCTCCAGCAAGGCGATAGAAACGCCCTGTATTTTCTGGCGACAATAGGCGACACACTCACATGGTCTACCGCTGAAATGGATGCGACGCCAATTTTCACAATTGCGCATGGCCAAGGGCTGGGAGTCATGTCTATGGTAGAGCATGGCTGGGGTTTTGGTGAGCCACTCGTCCATTATAACCGCGCCCTTGGTCTATGGATGGCCACCTATAACGCCGCCCGCCAGCAAATTCATATGCGTGTGGCCGAACAACCTTGGGGAACATGGAGCGAGCCGCTAGTGCTCTTCGACCCAACGCAGGACTATGGTGCAGGCCCCGCCTATGGGCGCTATATTGGTGATGGCCAAACCGACCATCTGGGTGGACAAGGCGAGTTATACGGCCCCTATGTGTTAGAGCGCTTTACCCGCCCAATTGGCGAAAATCAAGTCCAGCTCTACTGGCTTCTATCCACATGGCAACCATATACGATTGTCTTGATGGAAAGCGTATTGACGCTCCCCTAAACAAATAAGCCCCTGCTATATGAGGCGGGGGCTTGTGTTTTAACATATGGCGGCGCTCATACTTGAATGGCGATGTGGCCTTGCTTTTGGCCACTCTCTATATAGCGGTGTGCTTCTGCAATTTGCGCTAACGGATAGCGGCGGTCAATGATGGAGACCAACGCCCCCATTTCTGCCAGCTCTTTCACCCGCACTAAATCGTTCTGCTTTTCGGTGGAAAGCGCGCATATCACCTTTTGACCACCCCCGCGCGCCGTCATAAGCATCTGAAACACCTGCTTCATCTTGAAGCTGGCCAGCAAGTAGCGCCCCTGCGGTTTGAGCACCTTTTTCACCTGCGCAAATGAAGAGCGCCCCAGTATGTCCATAACGACATCATAAGCTTCGCCGCTTTCAGTAAAATCTTCCTGCGTGTAATCAATCACCTTATCCGCGCCCAGTGCCTTCACAAAAGCGATGCGCTCTGTGCTACAAACGCCAGTCACCTCTGCGCCATAGTGCTTGGCCAATTGCACCGCCGCCGAGCCAATGCCACCAGAAGCGCCATTGATGAGCACCTTTTGCCCTGGCTGAATATCGACACGGCGCAACAAGGTTAAGGCGGTCAGTGCGCCATAGGGCAAAACCGCCGCCTCTTCATGGGACATATTCGCTGGCTTAAGCGCTACCAAACCATCTTCTGCCACACATAGATATTCTGCACTAGCGCCCATGTTTTGCCCTAAATAGCCAAATACGGCGTCGCCCACTTTGAAGCGCGTGACGCCCTGCCCCACCGCCTCTACTTCGCCAGAAAATTCGCTCCCCAAAATGGGTTGGCGGGGCTTGCGCCAGCCAATCGCCAGGCGTGAAGGCAACCACAGCAACGAGGGCATATTGAACTGGGCTTCGGGGAAGTTGCGCACGGTCACATCGCCATAATTCACGGAATGGGCGCGCACCCGCACTAAAATCTGGTTATCAGCAGGGATGGGCTTGGGTAATTGGCCGAGTTGTAAGGCCTCTGGCCCGCCATACTGGGTTAAAATCGCGGCTTTCATGCTATTCATGAGATGTCCTTATATATTGTATAAATTTGGGATGCCTAAATACTATACGCAACATATAGAAAATCGTTTCAAAATCATATGTGTTCATAAGGGCACACCGCCCCCATCCCCAGCGCTGAGTGCATCTTCTTCCGCCAATCACATGGGGACTGACTGCCCCCAAACCCCCGTTTTAAGGACTGGCGTCCTTAAAAATCCTGTTGGGGATATGAACAAACGCGGCGC
>DAOTWU010000508.1:0-1523 GCA_034435735.1 Anaerolineae bacterium
AAGCGCAAAATGTCATCGGTGCGGGCTTCACCGAATTAGAGCGCCCCTTTTTAGCACCGGGAGAGGTTATCACCTATGGCATCCTCATACCAGATATAGGGGGTGTGCCCGCTAATTTCATCGTCAATGTGCAAGGGTTACCCGCGCGGGAAGATTAATTACCCGCTGTGATAATGGCTGCCAGCAAGGCTTCTATTTCATCGGGGATATAACCCTCTTGGAACATGATAAGGCGGCGGTCTTCAGCACGTTCTACCCGTAGTTCATAGCGGTATGGTTCATCCTGCCCGGTTGGAGGCCCAAGATATGCGCCATGAATACCGAAGAAATCAATTTCATCAAGCATGGTATCAAGGGCTAAAACCTCGTCTGGTGAAATAAGTCGGGTTTCCCCGTTGCGGATGACGCGGCCATCTTGAAATATCTCAACTTCCAGCGCCCCACTGCCCTGTGGCCCACCAGTGCGTACCAGATAAATACGGTCAAATACCAGCGCAATGTTAGGGTCTTCGGTAACGATAGGGTCTAATGTGCCGGGTAAGGGGACGGTAAAAGCCTCTGTGCCGCGCGGGGTGACAACAACAACCGCCGGGTCTGTTGTTGGGGCAGCCGTGCCATCTGCTTGTGTATCAGCAGTGGCATCAGTAGATAGGCTCGTGTCTACCGTAGGAATTTCGTCTTCAGCGGGCGCGCCACCACATGCTGCAACAACAACGAGTACAAATAACATGGCAAAAAATAAAAATGATTTGCGCATTTTTGCCTCCAAGCCTGTGCATCATTTCCTACAGTCTGACGCCAAGCCGTTTTTTGGGCAATAGGCAAATTGTGCGAGTTTGTCAAGATTAGCGCTAAATCTCAATCATATGCGCATGGCGCACAAAATCTTGTTGTTGCAACTCTTCTAATACAGGTTCGGGCAAAGGTTGGTCTAAAGTGAGCACTGTGAGGGTGTGCCCACCTGGTTCGGCGCGCCCAGTATGCCAACTGGCAATATTGACGTTATTTTCCGCCAGCAGTGTCCCAACCCGACCAATCACCCCCGGTTTGTCATAACTGCCCATCAAGAGCAAATTGCCCTCTGGCACAAAATCTAGGCGATACTTGTTAATCTGGACAATGTGGGGCTCTTTGTGGTCTAGCAACGTGCCAGCCATAACAATATCTTCGCCATCTTCTAGTGTCACCTGTGCAGATACTAGATTGGTATAAGCGACGGTTTTCAACCCCTTAGCCTGTGTCACTTGAATACCGCGTTCGGCGGCTAACATCGGCGCATTCACATAAGTGACCGTATCGCCCAGCACAGGTGTAAGCAGCCCTTTTAATAGCGCCACAGTTAACGGCTTTGTCAGCCCGTTCATCTCTTCGCCACGGTATTCCACCGCTACACGGCGCACAGGGTAACGCGCCAAAACATGCAACAAGTGGCCAATACGCTCCGCAAGTGTAAGATAAGGGCGAATGCTCTCAAAATCCACGCCAGGCAAAAAGGGCATATTGACGATATTGCGATAGTCCAC
>DAOTWU010000509.1:0-1606 GCA_034435735.1 Anaerolineae bacterium
GAATGACTATTCACAACAATCCACCCCAGCGCCAAGTTCACACTTACTTTATTTTGCGAACGCTTTGCGTTCGCGGAATGGGGTCGAGGGGCAAGCTGAAGTTTTCAGCCGTTCCCTCGTGGGAGCACGAGGGAGAAACCCTCGCCATCTTTTTGCTAATCCCTTGCAGGTGCAGGGCGTGGGGCAGCGCCCCACAAAACAGCAGCCCCCTTCAACGCGACAGGCGCGTTATATGGCGTTATACTATACTCTATAGTAATAAACTGGTTTAGCGGGCGAAGGGGCTTCACATGGCAGACGAAACATCTTCCACGAGTAACGTCATCAAGGGCTATGAGCTGCGCGCAGAAATTGGCAAAGGCGGCTTTGGCGCTGTTTACCGTGCCTACCAGCCCGCCGTTGGGCGCGATGTCGCCATTAAAATCATCTTGCCCCAATACGCCAACCAGCCCGATTTTATCCGCAGTTTTGAAAGCGAAGCCCAACTAGTCGCCCGCCTAGAGCATCCCTTTACCGTGCCCCTCTTCGATTTTTGGCGCGACCCCCACGGCGCTTATTTGGTCATGCGCTTCCTTAAAGGAGGCAGCCTGCGCGACCTCATCGCCCAAGGGCCAATGCCCCTAGACCGCGTCATGGGTATTTTAGAGCAAGTGGCCTCTGCCCTCACCAACGCCCACCGCCACGGCGTCATTCATCGCGATATTAAACCCGCCAACATCCTCATGGACGAGGACGGTAACGCCTATTTGGCAGATTTTGGTATCGCTAAAGTGGTTGATGAAGGCGAAGAGGAAGAGGGCTTACTCGCTGGCTCTCCCGCCTATATCCCGCCAGAACAAGTGCTAGGCGAACCCGTGACGCCGCAAGCCGATATATACTCGCTCGGTGTCGTACTCTTCGAGATGTTGACCGGTCAGCAACCCTTCTCTGCCGATACCGCCGCCCAACTGCTCTATATGCACTTGCAAGACCCCCTGCCCGACGTTGAACTGCTGCGCGATGACTTGCCGTTAGGTGTGAATGATGTGATACAGCGCGCCACAGCCAAAGCGCCCGAAGCGCGCTATGAGGATGCCCTCGCTATGGCCGCCGATTTGCGTAACTGCCTGGCGGAAAAGGTCTCTTCTGATACTCAGATAACGGTTGTCATTGAGGATGTGGTCAATCCCTATAAAGGCCTGCGTGCTTTTGAAGAGGCCGATGCTGCTGATTTCTTCGGGCGCGATGCCCTGATTGAGCGCCTGCTGAACCGCATGGTGGAAGATGACCCGCAAGCGCATTTTCTCGCCGTGGTTGGCCCCAGCGGTAGCGGCAAATCCAGCGTCGTGAAAGCTGGCTTGTTGCCCGCCTTGCGTCATGGCCGCCTTCCCCGCTCCGAAACATGGTTCTTCGCCGAAATGTCCCCCGGCAACCACCCGATGCATGAGCTGGAAAGCGCGCTGCTCAGTGTGGCCACCTCGCCCGTTCATAATCTGGCGCAAACCCTCGCGCTTGATAGCAAAGGGTTGGCGCGCGCCATCAACCAAATTGTCCCACAAGGGCACGAAATGCTCTTGATTATCGACCAGTTCGAAGAGGTCTTCACCCAAGTGCCGCAAGAAGCTGA
>DAOTWU010000510.1:0-2712 GCA_034435735.1 Anaerolineae bacterium
CGCTGGAATATGCAGTCCAGCTAGCCAGCCAACTCAATAAACTCACCGGAGTCAACCCAACGAACTACGCTGAACTCAACCTGGCGGCGGCGGTACGTTGTACTTATTTATTCCAATTTTCTCAAGCCAACAAATTTAGCAGTACCGCATTCGGATTATTGGAAAAAGAGGGCGACTATCTCACCTATGGCAAAGCCGCCATTACACTAGCTGTTGCATACCGTATGGAAGGTGATTTAGAGCAAAGTGAGCTGATGCTTGACCGAGCTGGACAAGCTTTTGCCCGCACTGATGAGCCTCATCAATATACCCTCATTTTGCACGAACAAGCGGTAGTTTTGTTCACCAGAAAGAATTATGAGGGGGCGTTACAATTTTTAGCCAAAGCGGAAGAAGAACTACAACAAGTTCCCGACTTCAAATATAAGTGGTGGCATCAAGCAGGTATCTGCCAAACTAAGGCCATGACGCTCATTGAAATAGGTGATTATGAGTCCGCTATTCCTTATCTACAAAAAGCGGTGAACATTTGGCAAGAGCATGGTAATGAGTTTGAATTAGCCAATACATTTAATTCTTGGGGCGAACTAGAATTTCGCCGCGGGAACAAAGACCAGGCAGAAGCGCATTGGCATCAAGCTCAATCCATTTTATTGGCCACCGCTAACACACCTAAACAACACCAACTTTTATCGCTCATCGAGGAAAATCTGGCGCGTGTATAAAAACAAAAGGCCTGTGGGGCAGGCCTCTTGTTTAACTAAGATAATTATGCTTAGTTTTCATCCGGTGGGAAAATTGGCGGGTAAAATTGACCAGGCATCATTAGCTCCTTTGAGACTGTAAATTTCGACATTCACAGCATCTCAAAATGCCGCCCGGTCTCCGCCCCATTTCGGACATGAAACGGACACAAAACGGACAACTTCGCAAAACCGCCCATAACAAGGCGGTTTTTGCTATCGGGCATGGGACACGTAAGGCAAACGGCGTTTTAGGCAACTTGGAAAGCTGGCGCTTTGGATTTATAGTTAAATAGAGATATGCGCAATGAACCCCAGTGCGCTTCACTGAAGAGGGGACATCATGATAACAAAACGGCTAATGATTATCTTGCTCATCTGGTTGGGTGTTATGCCACTTTATGCCCAAGCTGCCCCAGATTATGCCATTAGACCGCTAACACCAACTTACTCAAATGATGGTACAGAACTGACCATCACCATTGAGGTGCGCAATAATGGCGGAGATGCAGCAGTAGATGCCACAATCAACGTGATTAAAGCCGATAGCGGGCGTATCATTGCCGAGGACACCATTCCCCCACTCGCCAGCGGTGCAGCCGCCACCGCGAGTTTCACTTTTAGAATAGGCAATGACCCATTCATCCCCGGTAGTGTTCAGCAGATACGGGTAGAAGTTGGCATTGATGAAGTAGAGCCGTTGAATGGCCCCAATATCCAAAATAACACCACTGTGTTTCCTATCACTGTGCCCCTTGTCGATACAAGCGCGCCACAAAATCCCCAGAATGTCTTACCACCGATAGAAAACCCCACAGGGGCAGGTGAAGACGTTGGCAGTGGGGTCATCACCATCCCTATTGTTGACCTCACAATTGACTTGAATAACCCAATTCAGTTATTGGTCTCTGCCGGGTTATTGATTATCACTGCCGTAGCCAGCATTTTGGTTTTATGGTTGGTGAGCATCATTGTTCGTTTAATCATTAGCCGCCCACCCAGTTTTGGCAACGTGCTACCGCCTTATGCAGCGATGCCTCCGTTAGACCCGAACACCATCGCCGGGCGGCGACAGCAATGGCAATATTACGCCCAAAACAGCTCCATCTTGATTCCTTGCGATGTCCCGGGCAGTGTGCAGGCCATTAAAGTGCTGCAAGATATTGAGGGCAATCCGTTGGGAAATTGGCGCGTTGTGGCGATACGCTTGAGCCATTACGACGTTTACGGGCGGATAAAGCGCACTGAGTCATTAGGCCCTAAGCGAGCTATACGGCGGTTGAACCGCGCCTTACAACAACGGCCAAACAGTGGCACACAGGAGATAAGCAAAAAGCTGCGGCCAGTGGCGCGGGCATTAGTCAAGCAATTGCGTAAACATGAAGACAAACGCACCATGATTTTGCCAATTGCGTTGGATATACATTTTCAAGGCAAGCATGGCGATGTGCGTATTGCCTTTGAGCTTTATCGCTGTGAAAACGGGAGTTGGTATCGCATTGATGAATGGGAGCCAGAAATTCCCGTTATCGAACACACAATACATGAGATTTACACCTATACGGTGCACGGCAAACTGGGCGGAGAGACACCCAAAACGTTCTTCAAGCGACTTGAAGAAGATATACTGTGGCTGCTTATGGAGATGTCACAGGCACATATGACCAGCGCACAACCCCAGCCAGATACCATCACTGGAGATACTGTTACCGGCATAAAAGCCGTCAATCCTGACGGTGATATGCCCGCCACCCAATCACCAGCTACACCCTAATCAGTGCGACATCGCCAACGGTGGTACTTGCGAAAAGCGGGGAGCACAGGTTACATTCGCGGCAATGAATCGTCGCACAAAGGATATTGAGATGACTGCTGACCCGCTTTTGCAATGGCGAGACATGTTCCCTATCCTCTCGCAAACCACTTATCTGGTCAGCCATTCACTTGGGGCAATGCCGCGCACTGTTTA
>DAOTWU010000511.1:0-3736 GCA_034435735.1 Anaerolineae bacterium
GGTCTAATGTATCGGGTTGATTGTCGGGATAATCATTCATGATAAAACTGCTTTGAATGCCTCAATGACTTGTTCTACACGGTTTCGTGTAATCCAGTAATGTGTGACAAGGCGAATTTTGTTCGGAACACCCGGATATGGGCTGATAATGATATTATAGTCCCGCTTCAAAATTTCTGAGAGCTGAGAAGCGTTATATGGGCTATTTTCTCCTAGCGTGATGAAGACGAAGTTTGTGGCATTGCTCAACACTTTAACATGCGGTACTTCGCTTAACCCTTCAGCCAACAATGCCGCGTGGGTATGGTCTTCATGTAGCCGTTGCGGCATCGTACGTAATGCAACCAGCCCCGCCGCCGCCAGCACACCTGCTTGCCGCATGGCGCCACCGACAACTTTGCGCATTCGGTGTGCGCGTTTGATAAAATCACGGCTACCAACAATTACTGACCCCACTGGCGCACATAGCCCTTTGCTCAAGCAGAATGTGACACTATCTGCGTGTTCGGTTAGCGCTTTCACGTCAACACCTAGCGCTGCCGCTGCATTGAAAATGCGCGCGCCATCAATGTGCAATTTAATCCCGTGCTCTTTAGCAATAGCTGCCACTTGATTGGTGTATTCAACTGTAATGGGTTGACCACCAGCCGCGTTATGGGTGTTCTCTAACATGATGAGCCGTGTTGGTGGGAAATGTGGATTATCTGGGCGAATAGCTGCGCGAATATCTTCTAACCGCATTGTGGCATCTGGTTGGACGGGAATAGTGTGGGGTTGAATACCGCCTACAGCTGCCATCCCACCCGCTTCAAAGCGAAATGCGTGCCCCATATTGCCAACAATTACCTCTGCACCGCGTTCGCAATGCGCCAATACCGAAGCCAGATTGCCCATTGTGCCGCTGGGTACGAATAAGCCAGCTTCTTTACCAAACATCGCCGCAGCTTCTTCTTGCAATTGGTTGACTGTAGGGTCTTCGCCATAGACATCATCTCCGACCGCGGCTTGTGCCATAGCTTCCCGCATTTCTGGCGTTGGCCAGGTTACTGTATCGCTTCTTAAATCAATTGCGTCCATGTTTTCCGCCTCGTTTCTAAAATGCTTTACGCTTGTTCGACCAATGCTTTATAGAAATGGATAGCTGTATCAATGCCCTTATAAAATTGGTCAATGACCATATGCTCATTAGGGGCGTGCAAGTTATCTGTATCCAGGCCGAACCCCATCATCACAACCGGCGTATCCAATACTGCTTGAAAACCTGCAACAATCGGGATACTGCCACCTTCGCGAGAGAATACCGGTTCTGTACCAAAACCCGCTTTGTAAGCTTTGACTGCGGCCTGCATTGGTGGGGTATTGATATCGATTAATGCCCATGGCCCACTATCTAGCATGATAAGTTCACTGTGTACAGTGTGAGGCGTGATGCTGGCGATATAATCCCGAATTTGCTCGTAAATGCGGTGAGCATCTTGCTTAGCAACTAAGCGGCAGCTTAACTTTGCGATAGCTTTGGCTGGGATAACTGTTTTGAACCCCTCAGCTGTATAGCCCCCAGAGATGCCATTGACTTCTAACGTTGGCCGTGCGCCAATGCGTTCGCGTAATGAATAATCTGGCTCGCCCCATGGTGCGGGAGCACCTGTTTTCTCCCGCCATTCTGCTAAATCTGCTGGTGTTTCGGCTAAGCGCGAGCGTTCGGCATTATCTAACGGCAACACATCATCATAAAACCCGGGAACAGCTACGCTGCCATCTTCGTTGTGAAGTTTCGTCACAATCTCAGCAATTGCTTGTGCAGGGTTGTGTACTGTGCCGCCATACATACCGCTGTGCAAATCACCCTTTGGCCCGCTTACATGAAGTTCCATCGCCAAAATACCACGTAGTGCATGGAGGATTTTGGGGCGGTCTGGTGAGGGCATGCTGCTATCCGACACAACGCATACATCGGCTTTCAGTTTATCTTTATTGGCGGGGACAAAAGCACTGATGCTTCGCGAACCAGATTCTTCTTCGCCTTCTAGTAAAAATTTCACATTGATGGGCAAGCGCCCTTCAGCTTTCATCAATGCTTCTACCGCTTTGATATGAATGAATAGTTGCCCCTTATCATCGGTTGCTCCGCGCGCATAAATCTTCCCGTCTCTCTCTGAGGGTTCAAATGGTGGCGTCTCCCATAGGTCTAGTGGATCAACAGGTTGCACATCGTAATGGCCATAGATGAGCACCGTTGGTGCGCCTTCTCCAGCTTCCAACCATTCTGCATATACCAGAGGATGCCCATCGGTGTTGATACGTTCTGCCTCTAGGCCTATGTTTTTCAGGTGTGCAACTAGCCAATCTGCCGCTTGTGATACCTGTTCTTTATATGTTGGGTCTGTACTAATGCTTGGAATGCGTAAAAAGTCATGTAGTTCTCGCTTAAACCGTTCCCGTTCTTGTTTGGCATACGTTAAAGCATCACTCATCATTAAGCCCTTTCTTCAGCTAACATGTGCATATAGTAAATCGCTGTTTCAATGCCCTTATAGTACATATCAACGATGATGTATTCATTAGGGCCGTGTGCCCTACCACCTTTATAGCCAAATGGCATCAGGACGATGGGGGAATTGAGCGTTTGTTGTAATGTCGTGACAATCGGAATACTGCCGCCTTCTCTCGTTAATAATGGTTTTACGCCCCATGCCTTTTCATAAGCGTGCAAGGCTGTTTGCACCTCAGTTGAATCATAGCGGGTTAATACCGCAGGCGCAGCATGGTCAAATGCATGCAGTTCAATTTTTATGCTTGGTGGCGCAATTTTCTCAATATAGGCTTTTACACATTCATAAACATGTTGCGGGTTTTGGTAGGGCACAAGCCTACAACTGATTTTGGCAAGTGCGCGGGCGGGTAAAACTGTTTTGAAGCCCGTTTCATAATAACCGCCCGCCATGCCGTTGATTTCTAATGTAGGGCGCGCGCAGATACGTTCGTGGATAGTGTACTCTTTTTCGCCCCATATTTGTGGTGCACGAGTGACAGTTTCCCATTCTTGTTCTACAAATGGGAGCACTTGCTTCAACACTTCGCGCTCTTCATCTTCTAACTCTATAACATCATCATAGAACCCAGGCACCGCAACCCGCCCATTGGAATCATGCAATTGTGCCAGAATTTCTGCCAGCGCCTGTAATGGGTTATGCACTGTCCCCCCATAATGACCACTGTGTAAGTCTTGCGCTGGCCCTTCTACATGGAGCTCCATAGCGAGAATGCCGCGCAAACCATAGGGGATGACTGGTTGCTGTGGGTCAGGCACACTGCCATCTGATACGATAACGACATCAGCCCGCAACCGCTGTGAGTTGTCTTGTACAAAAGCTTGAACATGAGCACCACTAGACTCTTCTTCACCTTCAAAGAGGAGCTTTAAGTTGACAGGACAACCAGTTGCTAGCAAGGTCTCTGCAGCTTTCAAATGTGCCATGACATGGATTTTGCTATCAAGCGAGCCACGTGCGAAGAGTTTGCCGTCTTTGATAACAGGCTCAAATGGTGGAGTATCCCAGCCATCTTCTATGACAGCTGGTTGCACATCGTAATGCGAGTAAATCAACACTGTTGGCGCATTATCGCCCGCCTGCAACCATTCCCCATACACTAGTGGGTGCAGGCCCTCGGTTTCCACCAACTCGACATGTTCAAACCCAATTTGACGCATCTGTTCAGCTACCCATTGTCCAGC
>DAOTWU010000512.1:0-3230 GCA_034435735.1 Anaerolineae bacterium
GCTTTGATAACAATGATGGGCTTGGTTAATGCCACTTCACGCGCGGCGGATAAGAAAGAGCGCGCATCACCAATTGTTTCCATGTAAATCACGATGCTGTGCGTGTGGGGGTCATCGCCGAGGTAGTAAATTAAATCACCCCAGTCAACATCCAACATCGAGCCAATCGAAATAAAGGAGCTGAAGCCGACATTTTCCTCAAAGCTCCAGTCCAGCACCGCCGTACAGATAGCACCACTTTGGCTGATAAACCCAACATTGCCAGGGCGTGCCATATCGCCTGCAAATGTAGCGTTAAGCCCACTTAAGGGGCGCATGACTCCGAGGCAGTTGGGGCCAATAATGCGCAATTTCCCGCGGGCTTTTTCCAAAATTTGGCGTTCAAGTTCAGCGCCTTCTGGCCCAATCTCTTTGAAGCCAGCAGAAATAATAATCGCGCCACGTGCGCCTTTTTCTATCACTTCGTCGATGACACCAGGCACAAATTTAGCGGGCACAACGATAACCGCTAAATCAATATCCTCGGGGATGTCCCGCACGCTGGGATAGGCTTTAATACCCAACACACTCCCACGCTTGGGGTTGACCGGGAACACTGTGCCGCCAAACGGGTTGCTGATGAGATTCCATAAGATGGTACGGCCTACACTGCCAGGCTTTTCAGTTGCGCCGATAACGGCAACATTGCGTGGCGAAAAAATCGCGTCCAATGAGGGCTTTGCGGTAGACTCAGACATAATTCCCCTTTCAATCCGTCCTGTCTGCTGTGGCTACACACGAACTCTATTTTCTCTAAATGATGCGCTTGAAACAATGTGATATTTGATGGAGAAATACTATGTCATTTGACCAAGATATATTAACTATAATTGGGATTATCCCACATTATCCCGCAAAACTGTAGCCAATGTGGGATATTGTTGGTTATTGGCTGGTAAATCCCACAATATCCCACATAAATCCCGCATATAATCCCACAAATTCGGATGAAAGTGGGTTTTATGACATTAATTGGACGCGAATAGTTGCGATTTCTTCTTCAATCCGCCCCAATATATAGTTGCGGTCATCCTCTGATTGCACGAAATCGCGCTCAGTCACATCAAAGCGCAAAACAGGCGCTGCGGTGAAAGCGTTGAAAAAGCGCTCGTATTCATCTTTTAGGCGGTCAATATAATCCCGCATTTGGCTATGTTGCTCATAGGGGCGGTTGCGTTGTGCGATGCGCTGCATCAACACATCCGTTTCGGCGTGGAGATATACGACTAGGTTGGGCGCGGGGATTTGCTTAGCCAGCGCGTGGCTAATGCTATCGTATAGCTCTAACTCTGGCCCGCTGAGTGTATACCCCGCGAACAAGTCATTTTTGGCAAAAATATAATCGCTCACTAAGGGCTGTTCTCTAATTTCCTCCAGCAAATCATGCTGACGATAGCGCGTCATCAAGAAGAATAACTGGGTTTGTAGGGCATAGCATTCCGGGTTTTCATAGAAGCGGCTCAGGAATGGATTTTCTTCAAATTGCTCCAGCATCAACCGGGCATCAAGTCTATCGCTCAGATATTGGGCTAATGTCGTTTTGCCGACACCAATCGGCCCTTCAATGCCAATAAACAGCATGATGGCTGTAGTCCTTTCTATATGTTGACTGGGCGAATGCTCGCGGAGTTTTGTGTTGGCTTTAGTATAGCCCAAAGTGGGGCTATATGGGTGGGGGAAATCGCTAGGATATGGTTTGAGTTTTGGCCGGGTCAATCTATAAGCCGCGTTCTGTACCCCGATGGGGTGGTGACCATCTATCTGGGACGCCAGTCACCTGACGCCTCTAGCGGCATACCCGGCGCTTTTTGCGGGGCGGGCCACCCCAATGCGCCTATTTTGCCTTGCTCCCGGTGGGGTTTACCGAGCCACTAGCATCACTGCCAGTGCTGGTGGTCTCTTACACCACCCTTTCACCCTCACGCCTGACATCAGTATTGATGCCTACGCACTCTGCTCTCTGTGGCACTTTCCGTCGGGTTACCCCGCCTAGCCGTTAGCTAGCACCGTTGCCCTATGGAGCGCGGACTTTCCTCAGCCTGCATATAGCAGACCGCGGTCACCTGATTGGCCCGGCCTTTTACATATTATACTGGCTATATATAAACGAGATAAGCGTGACTGTAGCGCTTTACAGCCTTCGGGATGCCTTCTATAATCTTCCCATTCTGGCCACTAGTGAATTTAACGCTCCATGACGAAGAACCTGATGACCCGCCAAAGAAGAGTTTTAATTGCCACCTTGGTATTTTTCTTGCTGACATTGAGCCGTTTTATTCTGTTTCATCAAATCGAATTTGACCCAGATGAAGTTTGGAATATCTGGCAAACGTTTGGTTCGCCATCACAAATAATTGCCTGGACGCCATATGACTGGCCGCCATTGTCTTTCCTTGTCCTTGGTAGCTGGCAATCTGCAGTGGGAATTCATCCGGTAATTCTGCGAGTTTTGCCTGCGCTGACATTTTTAGTGGGGGCAGCTTTTACTTATCGCTTGGCGAAAGATAGTTACCAGCAAGACACAGCTGCATGGGGTAGCGTACTGGCTTATGGCGCGCTTGGGTATATAGTTTTTCTCAGTACCAACCTGCGCGGCTATTATTTACTCATTGCAATTTTCCCGCTAGCTTTATGGCTGGTCAAACGCTATTTCGAAACCGATAAGCGCAAATATGGCATATTGCTGGGCGTGGTTATGGCGCTACTTTTCTATATTGCCTTTACAGCCGTGCTGGCTTTCGCCATATTGGGGTTATATACGCTCATTTTTCATTGGCGAAAACTACTACGCTGGTGGTTACCTGGTGCGGTTTCCCTGCTGTTAGTGCTCCCTTTGCTATTAGATAAAGCGTTAAATCAAGCTAGCCGCCGCGCCACTGTTGGCTCTCCCGATTTGTTGCCTTATCCCGAAGCTATGCTTGATTTATTCCAACAATTCACTGGCACGCTGTTCCCGCTTTGGTTATTAATTATAGGCCTTTGCCTTGTTTGGCTTTTATGGCGGCAAAAGCGTTTCTCTAGCCGTTTGCTGTTTTTCGTGCTATGGGTTTTTGCTGCCCCCACTTTTTTGCACATCTTCGATAAATGGCTTGCGTTTTTCCAAGCGCGTTACATGTGGTGGATATTGGTAGGGATAGCCCTATTGGTAGGTTGGGGCATTTCCTTGCTCCCTCGTAAGCTAGCTATCGGTG
>DAOTWU010000513.1:0-6134 GCA_034435735.1 Anaerolineae bacterium
CTTCATGAGTTTAATATAGTTGGCATCAACATCAGCTTTATCGGGGAAGGCAACTTCTGGCGATTCTAAATACGCACCTTTGCACAGGCGAATATGTGCACCCTCTTGTGCCAATTGGCGCATGTCTTCTTCGCTGCGATAGAGATAAGCCTGTATTACCGTCCCCACATTGTCAAAATTGTATTCATCGCGCATGGTGCGGTAAATGCGTAGGGTGCGGTCGGTATAGGGTGTATTTTCCATATCAATTGTTACTAGTACCCCATTCGCCTTAGCCACCTCCAAAATACGGCGGAGGTTGTTGACACACAGCGATTCATCAATATCTAGTCCTAAGTGTGTGAGTTTGAGCGACATACTGGCCTGCATGCCTTCGCTTTTAATATGCTCGGCAATGCGGCAATACATCTCTACAACGGGATAGGTATCTTCTTCTCGCTCTACACTTTCGCCCAGAAAATCGAGGGTGACAAGCAAGCCCCGTTCGTTCAGGGTTTTCGTCACGCGGATAGCGTCATCAAGCGTTTCTCCAGCTACAAAGCGCCGCGCCACCCGACGGGCCAGGAAAAAATGCGCCATAAGCGCCCTTGCCCAACGCGCCGCAGATAGATAGAGCAAAATCCGTCTTAACATACGGTTCACCTGCCTAATCCATGTAAGCCTTATCGTCCTGCCTGCATTGTACATAAATGATGGCAATTGTCGCCCTTCGTAATTGTGCAGATAGTCCGAGAAAGCAAAAAGCCCCGAAGCGAACTTCGAGGCCATGTTGGTTTGCTTAATTGTACTCGTGGATTAGGTGAGGCGGTTGTAGTATTCAACCACCAGCTGAATATCCACCGGCACGAAGATTTCTTTACCCTCTGGCGCATGGGTCATGGTTGCACGCAGGTTGTCACGATCCACGTTGAGGTAGTTGGGGGTGGTGATGCCGCCCTCTTCTACCCACTGTTGAATGTGAACATTCTTCTTCATGCGCTCATGCACTTCAACCACGTCGCCGGGCATAACCTGATAGGAAGGCAGGTCTACGCGGCGGCCATTGACCAGAATGTGACCATGGTTGACAAGCTGGCGAGCTGCCCAGATGGTAGCGGCAAAACCCGCTTTGTAGACAATGTTATCCAGGCGGCGCTCCAGCAATGAGAGCAAGTTAGCACCGGTACGACCGGGCATACGAATGGCGCGCTTGTAATAACGACGCAACTGACGCTCGCGCACGTTATAAATAAACGCTAATTTCTGCTTTTCGTCCAGCTGTAGACCGAACGCGCTGCGACGGCCACGGCGGAACTGTTTCTCACGCCCATGCTCTCCCGGTGGGTAGGCACGTTTTTCCATAATGCGCTGATATTTCGGGCGCGGCATGAGCACTTCGCCGAAACGGCGTTGAACTTTGGCTTTAGGACCGTGATACGATGCCATAGAATGCGAACCTCATTTAATAATCAACCCCGCGTCGCCTCACCTCCCGGCGAAGCGATACCGCGTCATGGGCGTACTTTCACTCCAGTTTACAGAACGGTTTAGTATTGTAGCGAAACTAGCGAGTAATGCTAGGGTGATTTTTGGGCTTGATTTAGGGTTAGGCATCTTCTAGCCCTAGATTATAGACAGCTTTTTTCTTCCAACCACTTTCAGCAGCGATGGCTTTCGCGGCTTGCGATAGCCCTTCCCCCGCTTCTAGCCGCCGCTGCAACGCCGCCCGCACTTGTGCTTCATCCCAAATTTCGGGTTCTGGTGCGCCGCCAATCACCAGCGTAATTTCTCCCTTTGGTGGATTATCGCGATAATGCGCCAGAACGGTCGCTACATCACCACGCTGAAACTCTTCATAGAGCTTGGTTAACTCACGCGCTACGCACACCACCCGTTGGCCAAGCACTGCTTGAATATCGGCCAGTGTATCGCAAAGGCGATTAGGGCTTTCATAGGCGACGAGGGTACGTCTTTCCGCTTGTAATGACTGCAGAAGCTGGCGACGGGCACCGACCTTCTTCGGCAAAAAGCCTAAATAAATGAAGCTATCCGTCGGCAAACCAGAGCCAACAAGCGCCACCAACGCGGCATTTGCTCCCGGCAGTGGTTCAATACGGTGGCCTTTTTCAATTGCGGCGCATACCAGTTCATAGCCGGGGTCGCTGATGCCCGGTGTGCCAGCATCAGAGATAAGCGCAACATCACCTGCTTCTAGCGCTTCTAAAAGCTCATCAAGTTTGCCGTGTTTATTGTGCTCGTGATAGCTGGTGAGTGGCGTCTCTATCTCATAATGTTTGAGCAACACACCGCTGGTGCGGGTATCTTCGGCGGCGATGAGCATAACCGATTTGAGGATACGCAAGGCGCGCAGTGTAATATCTTCTAGATTACCGATTGGGGTTGGAACAATGTATAGTGTGCCCATAGATTAGCTCCTGCGTTGGGCAAACGTCACCCAGGTACTATAACATGCTGGTGATGTCTGTGGTATGATGTCGCCGTCACGGAATTGTAAGACAACTTCTGTATCATCGCATAGCGCGAAAATTGAGTGTGCTCGGAGTTTAATTGGATGATACGTACACTGTTTGTATTTTTCATCAGTTTAGGTGTATTGGCTATCGCTAGGCCGGCGGCTGCGCTGGAATATGACCCAACAGTATGTAATGGCTACCAACCCGGAGACGAATATAGCGAAGCCTGCCTAGAGATGATGGCCGCTTATCCTGAACCCGTTGTCATTCAAATACAACCGGATAGCCTGACGTTGAGCAGTTATAGCTACTGGAAAATTGGTCCACACGCTGTCAATTTATACGATGCGCCAAATGGCAATATCATCGGGCAAAAGCCGGCGGGCTTCAATTTTGTACTGGCGACGGATGTCGTCGATGGTTGGGTACAAATTGAAGGCGGGCAGTGGATACGTGAAGAAGACACAGATTACACACCAGCCTCACAATTTCGCGGTGTGCGTATTTTGGACGGTTTGCAATATCCCTTTGCGTGGGTGCTGGACACCACAGGTTTATACACCTCTGCTTACCCTGATGGCCCGCAAGATGTTGAAAATGGGCGGCTGTTGATGCGCTATGACCTCATTAACATTTTTGCTGAATATGTAGATGAGGACGGTTGGATATGGTACATGGTTGGCCCCAACCAATGGATTGAACAGCGCTTTGTCGCCGTAGCCAAACGGGTAGAGCGCCCAGAAGGCGTAGAAGGGCGCTGGGTGGCCGTTGACCTGTACGAACAAACATTGGTGGCTTATGAAGATGATACGCCCGTTTTCGCCACATTGGTCTCTAGCGGTGCGCCACCATGGGATACGAATGAAGGCATTTTCACTGTATGGGCGCGTTTAGACCGTGATGGCATGAGTGGCGCAACCGGTGCACCAGATGCTTACGCCTTACAAAGCGTGCCATGGGTGATGTATTTCGATGACTCAATTAGTTTGCATGGTACATACTGGCACGATTTATTTGGCTATCGCCATAGCCACGGCTGTGTGAACCTTTCGATTAGCGATGCGGCTTATGTATACGATTGGACGGGGTCAGCACAACCTGATGAAAATGGCGATATTGTCACCTATGTCTACGTATACAGCAGTGGCGAATATGGCGAACGGACAAAGCCATAACCTGATTTATCTTATAGTGGGGCGCTTTTTCTAGATAAAGGCGCCCTTTTTTCTTATGACTATTCCCCTTAGACTTTCCAATTGAAAACTAACACACTACACTACAACTAATTGTGCCCTGATTATGAGTGATATGAAGGATAACGTGACAGAACAAACAGAACGCTTGCATGTAGGTATTATCGGCGCGGGCGTTACCGGAATGGCTGCCGCGTGGGATTTGGTCAATGCTGGCCATCGTGTGACACTTTATGAAGCGGGTGAAGCAGTTGGTGGGCTAGCCGCGGGCTTCCGTGATGAAAGCTGGGATTGGACTTTAGAGAAGTTCTACCATCACTGGTTCACAACTGACCGCGATGTGCTCAATTTGATTGATGAACTCGGCCTGAGCGATAAAGTGATTTTCCCCCGTCCCAAAACCAGCTACTGGATTGATGGCAAAATTTACCGTTCGGAGATTTCGCCATCGGCGCTGTTTTTGCCCTTATCACCGTTGGCAAAAATGCGCTTTGCACTAGCGGGGGCATATATCAAACTAACGCCCTTCTGGAAGCCATTAGAGCGTATTACTGCGCATGAATGGTTTATGCGCTATATGGGGCAGGAAGCCTATGATAAATTCTTCCGCCCGTTGCTCATTGGTAAATTTGGCGACCGCTATCAAGATGTGCCGATGTCATGGATGTGGGCGCGTGTGGTCAAGCGCAGCCTGAAACTAGGGACGTTTGAAGGCGGCTTTCAAGCATTTCTCAACGCGCTAGCCGACGCTATTCAGCAGCGTGGCGCTACAATTCATCTGAATACGCGCGTGGAGCGCCTTGTACAACAGGATGGCAAACCTCACTTAGTTGTGAATGGGCAATCACAGGCTTTTGACTGGGTGATAAGCACCGTGTCGCCGCGCCTTATGCTCAATCTGAGTGATGGCCTAGCAGATACGCCCTATGGCCAGAAAATGGCAGCGTTAGAGAGCATTGGCGGATTGTGTGTGGTGCTGGCGCTCAAAAACCGCTTGATGCATGACGGCACATACTGGCTCAACCTGCCCGCAACCACTGCCGATAAGCAGAAAAACGCCTTCCCCTTCCTGGCATTAGTAGAACACACCAACTATCTACCTCGCGAACACTATGGCGGCGATCATATCATTTACTGTGGTGATTATGTACCAGCTGACCATGAATATTTCAGTTTGAGCGAGGAAGCATTAGTCGAGCGCTTTTTGCCCGCATTGAAAAAAGTGAACCCCGATTTTTCGCCGGATTGGGTGCGAAAATGGTGGGTATGGCGCGCACCTTATGCCCAACCCGTCCCCCACATTAACCAAAGCGAGAAAATTCCGCCGCTAAAAACACCGCTCCCCAATGTCATTTGGGCGAGCATGTCGCAGGTTTATCCCTGGGATAGAGGTACAAACTATTCTGTTGAGATGGGGCGGCGGGTAGCGCGGCTCATCACACATGGAGAGAACGCATGACAGACTGCGTAGCGATTGTCAGCGGCGGCATGGATAGCATCACCTTGCTGCACTATCTCGTTAAACACCTGAACAAACAACCCGCTGTACTAACATTCATCTACGGGCAAAAGAATAACCGCGAAATTGGCTATGCCCAATATCATGCAGCAGCGCTGAACATCAGTGACCACCGCGTGTTGGATGTGGCGGTGTTTGCGCCACTGTTGGCATCTTCGGCGCTCATTTCGGACGATGTGCCGCTGCCCGATATTGATGAAGCGCGCCAGCAGGGGCAACCCAGCACCTATGTGCCCAACCGCAATATGATTTTTTTGGCGCTGGCGGTAGCCTATGCGGAAACGCTAGGCGTACAAGATGTGTTCTATGGTGCGCAAAAGCAAGACGCTTATAGCTATTGGGATACAACACCGCAATTTTTAGAACAGCTCAATGCGATTTATGCCCTCAATCCTAAAACGCCAGTCCACATTCATGCACCATTTGTGAACTACAGCAAAGCCGATGTCTTGCGAACGGGGTTGGAATTGGATGTGGATTATGGCCAAACGTGGTCATGCTATGCGGGCGGTGATGCCGCTTGTGGCACTTGCCCAACTTGTGTTGAGCGGCTGAATGCTTTTCGTGAAGTTGGCGTTATAGACCCACTGCCCTACCTCAACCATGGGGGCGAATCATGAGCGAATGGCGGCATTACCATGACCTGCACCCGCAAAATACTGTCTGCGGCACGGTCAAAGTATACCCGCAACTCTATAGCCCCCAGTTGGATAATCGCCGTGACATTCTAGTGTATTTGCCCCCGTCCTATAGCACTGATGTCCAGCGGCGCTATCCGGTAGTGTATATGCATGATGGGCAAAACCTATTTGACCGCTATACCAGCTATGTGGGCGAGTGGCAAGTTGATGAAACGATGGAGCAGTTGGCACGTGAAGGGCTAGAGGCGATTATCGTCGGCATTCCACACATGGGCGATGATAGAGTGCACGAACTCAGCCCCTTCACTGATGAACTCAGTCAAGGGCG
>DAOTWU010000514.1:0-11403 GCA_034435735.1 Anaerolineae bacterium
GCCCCCATCATCGAAAGAGCGCATCAAGTGGGGGCACAGGTGGGGCTGGATGGCTACCATGCTGTGGGAATTATTCCGGTTGATGTCACCGCGCTGAATGTCGATTTTTATATTGGTGGTGTATTGAAATGGATGTGTGGCGGACCAGGTGGGGTATTCATGTATATACGTCCGGACTTACTGCCGCAAATGCAACCCAAAATCACTGGCTGGTTTGCCCATCCCCGCCCGTTCGATTTTGAGGTGGGGCCAATGCAGTACCGCGATGACATTTACCGCATGATGAACGGCACGCCAGGGATAGCATCGCTTTACGCCATTAAACCAGGTGTAGAAGTCATTCGAGATGTAGGCATTGAGGCTATCCGAGAGAAGAGCAAGCAGATGACGGTGCTCATCATTGCCCTTGCACAGGAAGAGGGTTATACCATCCGCACACCCTTAGACCCAGAGCAGCGCGGCGGTATGGTCGTGGTTGAACCACCCCACGCCTATGAGGTCAGCGCCGAACTACGCGCCCGCAACTATTTGATCGATTATCGCCCGAAGGCTGGCATACGCATCGCGCCACACTTCTATAACACAGAAGCAGAAGTGCGGGCGGTGATGGCACAAATCAAAGAGATATTGGCCAGTGGCGCATGGCAAAAACACGCCAGCGGACGGGCATTTGTCACCTAAAATGTGAGACAAGCCACCCCATTGACGCGGGGCGGTTTTTAACGCTAATTTTCTTCAACTTGCGCGTTTCGTGATGGCAACACAAGCGCCAATAACCCAGCAATCGCGGTGCTGATAGCGACAAGCTGGAACGTTGTACCTAAGCCAATGCCATCGGAGATACTGCCGATGATGAAGCTCCCCAGCGCCCCCATACCAAAGATGAAGCCTAGAATTGCACCAGAGGCAAAGCCCTTGCTGGCGGGAATAAGCTCCTGCGCCAATACCACAATAATGCTGTGTGAACCACCAGTGAGGCCGCCAGCAGCGATGGCTAGCACAAACGCCAACGCATTATCGAACAGCGGTAGCAAGAAATAGGCCACAGCGCCGGTGACTAAACTCCACATAATGACGCGGCGGCGGTCATAGCGGTCAGCGAGATGGCCGAAGTAAACGCCAGAAATACCCGCAGCCACCCAGAAGAAACTAGTAATCAAGCCATATTGGGCAGGGTCCCACCCCTTTTGCTGGAACAAGACCGGAATAAAGGCGACGGAGCCGGGTTGCGCTAAACTACGCAGGCCAACCAGCAGCCCTAAAATAGCGAACGCGCGCCAAGGGATGGCGAGGCGAGGCGCAACGGGCTTATCTGCATCCAGCGCGTCCATATTATCGCGGTGCGCTTTGTGATTGGGGATATAGAACGCCATGCCCAATACACCCGGCACAGCGGCCAGCGCCAAAGCAAAGAGAGGGGCAAAATTCGCGTCCGGTGTTGGACCAGCGGGATTAGCCAAATCTAACAGGAAACCCGCCAAAGCCGGCCCAATAGCCAGCCCCATTTGCCCAGCGAGGAAGAAGAGCGCCATATTACCAGCGACATGCTCACGCTCTGCTTCTGCTGCATGAAGCGAGCCGACTGGATGAAACGCCCCGCTCCCCAACCCGCGCAGCACCAGTGGAATAAAGAGCAACCAGTATTCATGCGTTGTGACAGCTAGAAAGATAGCCAACACAAAAAGTGAGACATTCCATGCTACACCGCCAGCTGCCAGCCAACGCCCACCAGAACGGTCAGCACGCCAGCCAAAAAACGGTTGGCTAAGCGCACCTGCGAGTTGGGTGGCACTAATGGCAAAACCAATTTGCGTGTTGCTCATGGGTAACACACTTGCACTTAAAAATGCGAGAATGACGGATGACATCGACATAAAGACATCATTGGTGAGATGGCCAAGTCCAACGACCCAAAAAAGCCGTTTACGTGGTATGTGCATGGAAACGCCTCTTTTTGTGCATTCGCTTCTAAGGGTTTAGCGTGCCCGAAAGCGCCTTAACCGTCAATGACCACCATCAGGTTGGTATGGCTTTTCTATCTACCGCTAAAAGAAAATTTGTTCTAAAATAGAAGCTGGTCTGATAATCTCTTATAGCATTATCACCCTGCTTTGAAGTAGACTAGAGTGCGTATGATGTTCAGGCAGTATCTGAACCACTAGGAGCAACCTGTTGATAAGCCTGAAGCATGTCGGTATTCTTGCGCACCCATTACGCCCGCAAACCGCCCCAATTGCCGAGCGTATCGCAGCGACGTTAAAACAGCGCGATATTGATACATGGCAATTCATCACATGGGAGGAAAAAGACGTACAGACCCCCGTAAGCGAAGCAGATATGGTAATTGCCATTGGTGGCGACGGTGCTATGCTGCGTGCTGCTCGGGTTTGTGCCCCATTCCATGTGCCTGTGCTGGGTGTCAATAGCGGACAGCTGGGGTTTTTAACCGAGATACATGGCCTAGAACAATGGGATAAAGCGCTAGAGCGGCTGTTGCAAGATGATTGCTGGATTGAAGAGCGGATGATGCTCACCGCAACTGTGCTTGATGCCGCGGGTAAGATTATATCACGCGGCGATGCGCTCAATGATGTGGTTGTGAGTGGTAGTGTTGCCGGGCGTATGGTGCAGATTGAAACTTATATTGATGGCGACTGGGCAACTACATACCGCGCTGATGGTTTAGTTATCGCCACAGCTACAGGTAGCACGGCCTATGCCCTCGCATTGGGCGGGCCTATACTACCGCCTGAGTTGCGCAATATCTTAATTGTGCCAGCAGCGCCACATTTAAGCATGGATAGACCGCTGGTTCTAAGCGAAGGGGCAACAGTAGAGGTGATGGCGACACCACAACATCCGCGCGATTTAGTGCTCACACTGGATGGCTCGCCATTACACACCTTACAGCATGGTCAACGCGCCCGCATTCAAGCCAGCGAGTGCGTCAGCCGTTTTATCCGCCTACGTGAGCGCAATTATTTCTACCGCTCGCTATTAGACCGTTTAGAACCACGTATTGACCGCCATGACGAAACATCGTCTAGAATAGAAACACGTTCGGATAAGGATAGCAATGCTTGAAGAACTACGTATCCGCAACTTTGCCATTATTGATTATGTAGAACTGAACTTTTCGTCTGGGTTTAACGTCATCACTGGCGAAACCGGTGCAGGTAAGTCGATTATCATTGATGCCGTTGAAATGCTCTTAGGTGGGCGCAGCGACGCAGCGACCGTGCGCAGTGGCGCAGAAAAAGCCGTCATTGAGGGTGTATTCTCGTTCAATGCAGCGGCGAAAGGGGTATTATGGCCGCTGTTACACCGTGAAGAGTTGCTCGATGACGAATCTGCCGCTCATATCACCTTAACGCGAGAGATTCGCAAAAATGGGCGCTCCTCTGCGCGTGTAAATGGCGTCACGGTAAACATTGACATCCTCAGCAAAATTGGCGAGGCCTTAGTTGATATTCATGGCCAAAGTGATCACTTATCACTACTGCGGCCACGTACCCATATTGACCTATTAGACCGCTATGCCGATTTGCTACAGGTGCGTAGCGCCTTTGCGAAACACGTTTCGCACTTAGAGCAAATACGGGCGGAAATACGAGGCTTGCAGGAAGATGAGGATGCGCTCAATCGCCGTGCAGAGCGCTTGCGGCGAGATATTGAAGAGATAGAGGCCGCCCGCCTACAAGTTAGCGAAGAAGATGAATTGCGCGCAGAGCGTAAACGCCTGACCAATAGCGAACAACTCGCCACATTGACCAGTGAAGCCTTGATGCTGCTCACAGGCGAGGGTGCCATTGATGACCAAACGCCGGCGGTGGATATGTTGATGCGCATAGCGACCATTATGCACAAACTGGCCACTATTGACACTGAACTAGAAGAAGATAGCGATATGGCCAATAGCATCGCAGAACAGGCGCAAGAGCTGGGGCTGACGCTGGCGCATTACGCAGAGGAAATTGAATTTTCTCCCGAACGCCTGAACGAAATTGAAGAGCGCCTTGAACTCATTGGCATGTTGAAGCGACGTTATGGCGCGGTGAATATAGAGGGCATCTTAGACTATGCCGAACAAGCGCAAGAAGAGCTAGACAGCATCGAACATAGCGAAGAGCGCTTAGAAGAGCTGCGTGCACAAGAAGAGAAACTACTACACACAATTGGCGGCTTGGCAGATAAGTTAAGTGATGTGCGCCAGAAAATCGGCCAAAAGTTGGGCGAGCGCGTTGTGCAAGAACTGGCCGATTTACGCATGGAGCGCACCCGTTTTGAGGTGCGGCTCACCCAGAAGGAGGACCCGGAAGGATGCTATGTGGGGGATAAGCGATTGGCATTCGATGGTACGGGGATTGATACGGTAGAATTCCTGATGAGCGCCAACCCTGGCGAGCCGCTGCGGCCATTGGCCAAAGTTGCCAGTGGTGGCGAAACGGCGCGTATTATGTTGGCGTTGAAGCGGGTGCTCTCTCAAGCAGACCAAACGCAAACCCTTATCTTCGATGAGATTGACCAAGGGATTGGCGGTCGTGTTGGGGCGATTGTGGGTGAAAAGCTGTGGTCGCTCACCGATGGGCATCAGGTGCTGGTGGTGACGCACCTGCCGCAACTCGCCAGTTTTGCCGATAAGCATTTCCGCGTGCAAAAGGCAATGGACGACGCCCAAACGCAAACAGAAGTCATTGAATTGACGACCGATGAGCAGCGAGTGGCCGAATTGGCCGATATGCTGGGCGCAATTGGCGAAGCAGGCCGCCAAAGCGCAGTTGATATTTTAGCGATGGCGCGTGAACGCAAAGGGGCTTTGCGGCGCGTTTAATATACAGGGATGAAACCAATGGAATATAACTTCGATGAACTGCTCAATCGCCGTGGCACAGGTAGCGTGAAATGGGATCAAAATCCCAAGCGCACCGCTTTAGACCCCGATGTTATCCCGATGTGGGTGGCGGATATGGATTTTCAATCGCCCCCACAGGTGATTGAAGCACTACAGCAACGCATTACCCAAGGGCACTTCGGCTATACAGCTGATCACCCCGGCCTGCGTGAAGTGATTGTCGAGCGGTTGCAACAGCTTTATAACTGGGAAGTTGAACCAGAAGCCATTGTTTATATACCTGGCATCGTCTCTGGCTTACACATTTCTGCACGTATTGCGGGCGACGATGGTGATGGGGTGTTGATGAACACGCCTGTTTATTTTCCCTTCCTCAGCGCCCCTGGTGCAGAACAACGCTTTGCCCAGTTTAACCCATTGGTCAATAGCCATAAAAATGGTTTCATCCACTATGAAATAGACTTTGAGCGCTTTGAAGCCAGTATCACGCGGCAAACAAAGGCGTTCTTTCTGTGTAATCCCCATAACCCAGTGGGCAGGGTGTGGACACGGGAGGAATTAAGCTGCATCGCAGAAATTTGCGAACGCCATGATTTGCTGATTGTCTCCGATGAAGTCCATTGTGATTTGCTCTATGATGGCCACCAGCACATCCCAACAGCTTCGCTAACGCCAGAAATTGAACAGCGCACCATCACCCTGATGGCCGCCAGCAAAACATTTAATATCCCTGGCCTTGTCTGTGGTTATGCCGTCATCCCCAACCCCGAACTGCGGGAAGCATTTGAGAAACGCACATGGGCTGTGGGACATGCTAACATTCTGGGATTTGCTGCCACAGAAGCCGCGTACCGTCATGGGCAGGCGTGGTTAGATGAGTTGCTCATTTATCTCAAAGGCAATCGTGACTTTGCCATTGAATACATCAAAAAGCACATGCCAGAAATCAACATTACCCAACCAGAGGGCACTTATCTGCTGTGGTTAGATTGTCGCCAATTAGGGATTGAAGGCAACATCGCCGATTTCTTCTATGAAAAGGCGCGTGTTGCCCTCTCTGAAGGCGCACCATTTGGGCCAGGCGGTGCGGGTTTTGTGCGCTTGAACTTTGGCTGTCCACGTGTTCAGTTGGCAGAAGCGTTGGGGCGGATGAAAGAAGCCCTCAGAAAAGAGTAACCCGCTTATGCCTCTAGCGCATCGAAAATTTTGGGCGTGATGAGCCAGACCAGTTCACATCCTTCTAATGAGGGCGAAAAAACATCAACGCGGGCTAATCCGCCTTTTTTCAATGACACATTCGCACCAGTAAGCTCGGAGACAACTTCGCTCATGCTGGGGTTATGGCCAACAAACATCACATCTTGGCGCTCAGTCAGGCCATCAATCAGGGCGCGCACAGCATTCACATTAAAGCTAAAATTAACGCCATCGCGCACTTCTACGGTCTTTCCCAACGCCTCGGCAACTATCTGCGCTGTCTCTACTGCACGCACACGGGGGCTGCTATAGATATGCACAGGATTTACATCTAGCTTTTGCATGACCTTAGCCGCAGTGCGTATCCGTTCAATGCCTCGTTGGGTCAAAGGGCGGTCGTGGTCAGTGGCAGCATCATAGCTGGCTTCCGCATGGCGAAGAAAGTACAAACGCATACAATTACCCCCATTCATCTAGCAGAATGTATACCGGCCTCTCACCCCCACTATAGCAAATTTTGCAATTTGTCGCTGAAAAAAATTAGGCGCGCCAGTGATTGACGCGCCTTTGTTCGCTAGTTAGTTTAGCCGTTCAATGATTGTGCCCGTACCCATGCCGCCACCACAGCACATGGTTTGCAAACCAAACTGCTTATCATGAGTTTCTAGTGCATAGAGCAATGTAGTCATCAAACGTGCGCCACTCGCACCGAGCGGATGGCCGAGCGCAATCGCGCCGCCATGAATGTTGACTTTGCTCATATCTGCGCCGGTCTCTTTTTGCCACATAGCCACCACCGAAGCAAACGCTTCGTTGACTTCGAAAATATCAATATCTTCAAGCGACATCCCCGCTTTATCCAACACTTTGCGGGTAGCAATGGGCGGTGCGGTCAGCATTAAGTGCGGGTCGCTACCAACGGTCACGCTGGCCACAATACGGGCTTTGGGCGTCAGGCCAAGTTCACGCGCTTTATCTGCCGTCATGACAAGCACAGCCGCCGCGCCGTCGCTAATCTGGCTACTGTTGCCCGCTGTGGTCACACCGTCAGGGGTAAATACAGGTTCAAGGCTGGCCATCTTCTCCACAGAGGTATTGGGGCGAATGCCTTGGTCACGGTCCATCGTGAATAAATTACCGTCATCATCGACGGCCTGAATTGGGGCAATCTCTCGTTTAAGCCAACCTTCTTCCGTCGCACGGGCGGCGCGCATATGGCTTTCATACCCCAATTCATCCAGTTGCTGGCGGCTTAAGCCCCATTTTTTCGCGATTTTATCGGAGGCCACACCCTGCGAAATCATCTCGTACTCTTCCATGATGAAATCGGTGAAGGGGTGGCCGCCCGCTGCGCTAGACCCCATAGGAACGCGCGTCATATGTTCAACGCCACCAGCGACGACGACATCCACCTGTCCAGAAGCCACCATCGCCGCCGCAAGGTGCACAGCCTGCTGGCTACTGCCGCATTGAAAGTCAACCGAGGTAGCTGGCACATCAATGGGCAACCGCGCCTCTAGTGTCACATTACGCGCGACATTGAAAGCCTGTTCGCTCACTTGGCTGACGCAACCAAATATCACATGCTCCACCAACTCTGGCGCAAGGCCAGTACGCTCTAATACCGCGCGAACAGCATGAGCGCCCAACTTCACAGGATGTGTTTCCCGCAGCCAGCCCTTACGCCGCCCAACGGGGGTACGTGCCGCATCAATAATTACCACTTCTGTCATTGTTTAGTCCTCAATTACCATAGCACTTGTTCATTATTTTGATGAAAAAACCTTGTCTAAGGCTTACTTAAGTGTACCCGAAATTGACGGGGATATTGCCTCAATGGTCTGCATTCGTTCTTATTGACCAAAGGGCGTGGTAAAATCGGCCTAGTTTTCTCATGGGGAATATCGATATATTCAAGGTATCGTCATAAGTAGGAGGAGTAAGCGATTTCATGAGCGAACCAATTCAGAACTTTTACCCCGACGATGTGGCTATCTGCTATGGATGCGGGCGCAACAATGAACATGGTTTACATATACAGACACATTGGGACGGTGAGGAAGGTATAGCCCGCTTCATCCCCAAGCCCTATCACACCGCTTTCCCCGGTTATGTTTATGGTGGCTTGCTGGCCAGCTTGATTGATTGCCACAGCATTGGCACGGCCATCGCCGCTACATACGAAGCGGAAGGTAGAGCGCCAAACACCGAGCCAGAAATCACTTATGTGACGGGTAATCTCAATGTCAGCTATCTGAAGCCAACGCCAATTGGGGTAGAGTTAGTTTTGCGTTCGCGGGTGAAAGCGTTGCATGAGCGTAAAGCAATCATCACCACCTCGCTATATGCAGATGGTGTAGAGACAGTGCGCGGCGAAACGGTTGCCGTGCGCGTACCCTCCCGTGCGACAATGGGGCAAAAGGATAGTCAATGAGCCTATGAACAATGCTTACTATAGCGCGCTGAATTTGCTATGCCAGCCCATCTACCAAACCAGCTACCCTCGCGCTTTAACCCCACTAAAGCACCTTTTGGCGTTGATGGGGTCGCCACAGTTCGCCTATCCTGCAGTCGTTGTGGCGGGGTCGGTGGGTAAAGGCACAACAGCCCACCGTCTAGCGGCGTTACTGCAAGCGGCGGGAATGCGCGTTGGGCTTTATACAAGCCCTCACCTGCATAGCTTCCGCGAACGAATACGCATCAATGGCGAGGCGATTTCACCACGACAGGTCATTGATGGCACGCACCGTTTGGCGCTGGGTTTATTTAAGCTGGGGCAAGAGAGTTATCATAATTTCAGCACCTTTGAACGCACCACTGCCTTAGCGCTAGATATTTTTGCTCATGAAGCGGTTGATATTGCCGTGTTGGAAGTTGGATTAGGTGGGCGTTGGGACGCGGTCAATGTAGTAGAGAATACGCTGGCGATTATCACCCCAATTGAGCGCGAGCATCTCGGCATATTGGGCGGCTCAATACAATCGATTGCCTGGCATAAGGCTGGCGTCATCAAGCGGGGCGGTCGGGCGATTGTGGCCATGCACCAAGAGCAAGAAGTGTTTGAAACTATTCTGGCAGAGGCAGAGCAAAAGGATGCCCGTCTTTACTGGGAAGCGGCAGAGCACTTACCCTATTTAGCCTACCGCGATTTAGTAGATAGGCATATAGCACCATCAGGCGGTGACATACCGGAGCTTGATATAACATTGCCGGGACGGTTAGAGCAAATTCAAATTGAGGGGAGCACGATCATTATTGATGGCGGGCACACCCCACTTGCCGCACGTCATTTGATGCAAACGATTGGTAACCGTGAAGCCACTATCGTTATCGGCATGTTGGGAGATAAAGTGCCGCAAATATTTCTGCGGGCATTTGACCAGCCCCAACTACACATCATCTTCACCACCGCCCCAAGCCATAGAGGCCTTCCCCCCACACGTTTACGGCGGGAAGGGCGATTGCAATATGCGGCGGTAGAAATTGAACAGGATTTAAGCGCTGCACTGCAACGCCACAAAGATGCGCGAGGGTTATTTGTCGTGACGGGGTCGCTGCGCATGGCCGCCGCTGCACGCGAATTCTTCGGCCTGCTAGATGCGGAAGCCGAAGAAGAGGCGCGCCGTACCCGCGCTATTTTCGATGGTGAAGATTATCTGAAACGGCTGCGTTAGACTTTAGCCGCCAATATGGAACATCTCAACCTTTTTACGTTGGCCGGGCGTCATCTCGAAACGCTCTTCACTATAGCGGTCACGCCGCACGCGCCAAACACCGCGAATAATCTCCGCTAATGCCACATCATCCGCGCCGCTACGCAACGCATCGCGCAAATCTACACCTTTCGTGCCAAATAAGCAGGTATACATCTCGCCAGTAGCGGAGAGGCGCAAGCGGTTACACCCGCCACAGAAAGGCTGGGTAACACTAGTGATGAGGCCAATTTCCCCACTACCATCACGATAGCGGTAGCGCCTAGCGACTTCGCCGCGATAGTTAGGTTCGGCGGGTTCAAGTGGCATTGATTCGTCAATCCGCGCTACAATCTCAGATGCGGGTACAACATCATCCATACGCCAACCATTGAGCGTACCAACATCCATATATTCGATAAAGCGGACGATATAGCCGTTCTCCCGCCCCCAGCGTGCCAGGTCAACAATCGTGTGGTCATTGACACCACGCCGCACCACACAGTTAATCTTGATGGGGGATAGGCCAGCTTTTTCTGCAGCGCGGATGCCTGCCAGTACATCATCTACCCCGGCGCGGTTACCATTCATACGGCGGAAGACGGTATCATCTAGCGAATCGAGGCTTACAGTCACACGCTTCAAACCAGCGGCTTTGAGCGCTTGGGCTTTCTTGGGCAACAGAACGCCGTTGGTTGTCATGGCAATATCAGAGACTTCCTGCACCATTGCCAACTTTTCTACCAGACGTTCCAGATGTGGACGCACTAGCGGCTCACCACCCGTTAGGCGGAACTTGCGCACACCCAACGCAGCGAAAATATGGCCTAGTCGGGCGATTTCATCATAGGTCAGTAGCTTTTCACGGGGGAGGAAGCGGTAGTGTTCGCCAAAGATTTCCGCTGGCATACAATAGGGGCAACGGAAGTTACAGCGGTCAGTCACACTGATGCGTAAATCGCGCAATGGGCGGTGCAGGGTGTCTTGTATCATCGTATTTTCCCACTAGTTTCAATGCTTCCAGTGTAGGCAATAAAGCAAACTTACGTCAAGTTTAATCCATAGCCAATAACCTGCGCCTATGATATTCATATTGATAACCGCGATGAATATCACATTTCTAGACAAATTTCACTTCAACGGGTATAGCGGCTATAATGGAAACATAGCGTTTGAAAATACTTTGAGATGAGATGAGGGAATAAAAGTGGCCAAATTAACGATTTCACTAGCGCAAATGCAAATTGAATTGGGGGATGTCCGTAAAAACTTAGCCCGTATGGAAAGATTAGCGGTTGAGGCTGGGCGGCGCGGTTCGCACTTGGTTCTCTTTCCCGAATTGTGGTCAACAGGTTATGACCTAGCAAACGCCAAAGAACATGCCAGCCAGTTGAATAGCGGGATGTTCGCCCAGATTTCACAAATCGCCACCCAGAATAAAATCGCTGTTGCTGGCTCTATTTTAGAGCAGCGCGGTGTAGAAGTGACGAATAGCGCCTCTTTCTTTGCACCTAATGGGCGGATGATGGGCGTCTATCGTAAGATGCACCTTTTCCGTTTGATGGAAGAAGACCAGTATCTCGCGCCTGGCTCTTCGCCGCTGGTGATAGACTTGCCATGGGGTTCAACTGGCATGGCCATTTGTTATGATTTGCGCTTCCC
>DAOTWU010000515.1:0-8900 GCA_034435735.1 Anaerolineae bacterium
TTTATAGGCCTTCCGCCAACGGTTACTGCCAACGCATGAGCTTGTAGACGGTTTCCTTGGCATGTGCTGCAAGGCACTTGCATCATATAGGACTCGATGCGCTCACGGATGTAATCGGATTCTGTTTGCTGGTAGCGGCGCTCTAGATTGGGGATGATCCCCTCATATCGGGTGCGATATGTGCGGGTTTGCCCGTGGCTATTGACATATTGCACTTCAATCCGCTTATCGCCTAATCCATAAAGAATAATTTTCTGGTGCTTCTCATCGAGTTCGCGCCATGGTTTATCTAATGGGATGCCATAAAGGCGGGAAAGCGCTTCAAACGAACTCCACGTCCAGCTTGTTTGGTCATCAACGCTCCATCCGTTCGCATCTATTGCGCCTTCGGCAATGCTGAGTTCAGGATTGGGTACAATCAGATCGGCATCAATCTCTAGCCGAAAACCCAAGCCCTGGCAATCAGGGCAAGCGCCTTTTGGCGTATTAAAGGAGAATGTGCGCGGCTCAATCTCTGGAATGCTGCCGTGCCCATGAACACATGCCAGATGTTCACTATAAAGTATATCTTTGGGCTGTTCTCTATCTGTTATATCGTTGATGATAACCAGCCCATCGCCCAACTCCAAAGCGGTTTCAATAGAATCGGTCAAGCGGGTTTCAAAGCTTTGGCGCGCTTCCTCATCATCTTCATGGCGGATAACTAGGCGGTCAATGACAATTTCAATAGAATGCTTGACATAGCGTTCGAGGCTAATTTCCTCATCTAAATCCCGCACTTCGCCATCAACCCGCACCCGCACAAAACCCGCTTTGCGTATATCTTCAAATACGCGCTCATGATGCCCTTTGCGCCCTTGAATGACTGGCGCAAGTATTTGAATGCGGCTGCCATCCGGCATGGCTAGCACAGCATCAACGATTTGTTGGGCGCTTTGTGCTTCTACTTGTTCGCCACAAACAGGGCAGTGGGGAACGCCGATACGGGCGTATAACAAGCGTAAATAGTCATAAATTTCGGTGACCGTCCCCACCGTGGAGCGCGGGTTGCGGCTGACACCTTTCTGGTCAATGGAGACCGCAGGACTTAACCCCTCGATTTGGTCAACATCTGGCTTTTCCATTTGCCCTAAAAATTGACGGGCATAAGCGCTCAAGCTCTCTACATAACGCCGTTGTCCCTCAGCAAAGATCGTATCGAAGGCCAGCGATGACTTTCCAGAGCCAGAAAGCCCTGTGATAACAACCAACTTGTTACGAGGAATGTCAACATCGATGTTTTTCAGGTTGTGTTCTCTTGCACCGCGAACAGAAATATAGTCCTGCATAACCATACTTTCGGTCTATGTCTATCTTTTGTACATACGTTCTATTATAGGATGGTTCAGAAGTTTGCTCAATGCCGAATTACATGCATAAAATATCAAGAATGAAAAAGCGCCCACCATGATAGGCAAGCGCTCCGATAGCTTGAATTAAGTGGCTTTAATCGCCTTGTGGGGTTGCGGTTGGCGTTTGTGCAATGACTGTTGCAGTTGCGGCCATATCGCTGTAATCTGTGCGAATATCTACCGTGCCCAATCCACGAACGATACTCACCCATGAGCGCCCCGGCTTGAGCATAATGGGTGTACCATCATCATCAAGGATTATCAGTGCAGCACCTTCATTGCGGTTTGGCCGCTGCCAAAAGCCTTGATAAATGCGCCCGTTGCGGGCAACCAAAGCGCGACCACCATCCCAGAGTGCAATTTCTAAGGATTCATAATTTGAACCTTCTGGGAAGAGATCTGGTCGGCGATTATGAGGCGCTTCAATGATGATGAGATTATCTGCCCAAAGCTGTTCGCCATCCGCTGCATCGTAGTGCGGCAGCCCATCAGTAAAGCGCACATAACGTTCAGTCTCGGGGTCATATTGCCATAAGGCATTCGTTTGCCCCCACCAGTTGATGAACAACTCATTGGCTTCTTCCCCGCCGGTATTAGGTGTTTCGTCAAAGGCGAAGCCATAAGCGCGATAACCCGTGTTTACACCCTGCAAGGTGGCCATTTCCCAGATTTTACTAGTATCACCATAAAGCGTGTGCTCAAATGCTTTGCCCTCTTCTGGGAAGCGACAGAATCCTGCTTGCTCACAGTTATAACCAACGGATGGCGAGAAAAGTTGCCAGCGCCAATCTTGGCTGAGCAGCAAGTCTTGGATTGGCTCGCTAGTGCCGCTGTAAGCCAACAAGGCGCGGTACATCACCACTAGCTCCATATCCAACAACCGCGCACTGCGTATTGGCCCAACATGGTCTGGCGCGTTATTGCGGAAGATGGCGGCAAAACGGGTTACTCCACCTTCAACCTCATACTCATAAACAAGGTCTGCCGCGTTGACACCAGATTGAGGGCGTACCTCTGGCGGGAAGTTCGAAATTTTCACAATGAGGTTACGCCGTGCTTGCGCTTCTTCGCTGGGGTAGGGTAGACCAGTCAATGGGTTGATGCCAGTTGGGTAAGTATATGGCCCTAACGGGATAGGCGTTGGCGTTGGTGTATTTGTGGCGGTGGGTGTCGCTGTTGGTGTGGGCGTAGCTGTGGGACCAGCTGGTGTGTTGGTTGCAAAACTGAAAGTATCTAACACATCAGTCGGTTGGGGAGTATTGGTGTTAAAATCAACTTGCCCCAGTGCTGTATGTGGCGCTAACCCGATAGCGCTAATTACCAGTAGTACACTTAAAACAATGACTAGAGGCCGCATAATCACCTCGTATTAATCAATCTTATTTGAACAAACGCGCACAAGTATACGTTGCACTGCCGTATATGCACAGGGGCTATTGATATACGCTGCGCGCTTTTGGTGTGTAAGTTGGCTATTGGTCATGTTGTCCGAATTAAGTACACTAAAATTTGCCGTTAGATGCAAACATACTTCTCTGGCTCTGTCAAATTAGGGAGGTCGTTATGACCAAGCGCTTGCTCATTTCTTTTGCTCATCCCGACGATGAAAGTTTTGGATTGGGCAGTTTTATCGGTCGCTATGTAGCAGAAGGCGTCGAAGTCTATTTGCTTTGTGCCACCAATGGCGATGTTGGTACGGTTTCCCCAGAAATGCTGAATGGGTACAGCTCAATTGCTGAATTACGTCTGGCAGAGCTAGAGTGCGCCAACCAAATATTGGGTTTCAAAGATATTCATCTGTTGAGATATAAAGATAGCGGTATGATGGGGAGCGAAACAACACAAGACCCACAATGTTTGTGGTATCAGTGGCAGCATAACCCCGATGATGTGACCCGTAAAGTGGTTGATGTTATTCGTCAAGTTCGCCCCCATGTCATCATCACATTTAATGAGTATGGCGGATATGGTCACCCTGACCACATTGCCATTCAACAGGCGACGGTGAAAGCCTTTGAGTTGGCTGGTGATGTCACTTATAAGACGGAACACGCACCTTACCAGCCACAGAAGCTCTATTATAACCGCTTCCCTACATTGTTATTGCGTATCGGCATTCTCTTTATGCGGCTGACTGGCAAAGACCCGCGCAAAGCTGGGGTTAATGAAGATATTGATTTGCAAGCGATTTTAGATCATGTTCAACCTGCCACTACCGCGATTGATATTGCGGCTTACCGTGAAATTGGCCAACGGGCGAGCGCTTGCCATCGCAGTCAAGGCGGCGGACGCATGACGAACAACCTGCTGTTGCGCTTACTTGGCTGGTGGCAATCTCGCAAGCAGTTGTTGACCCGCGTTTCGCCACCACCAGAGCGAGCTGGTATCATAGAACATGATGTTTTTGAGAATGTCATGTTAGATGAACCTTCTATGGAGCAACTGTCATGACCGAGACACAAGCTGCAGAGCGCATAGACCGCTTGTTAGATGCAATAGAGCTTATCAAGCTGGGGAAAAGGCGTGATGCAGTGACGCTTCTCAAAGCGCTTATTCGAGAGGATAGCGATTTTGAAGATGCATGGTTATGGATGAGCGTTGCAGTAGACTCCATCGACCAAAGCGTGATTTGCTTAGATAATGTGCTAAGGATTAACCCTAACAATGCCTATGCTGCAGGCGCGCTTTATCGTTTGCGCGCCTCAGAAATGGCGATGCAACGCCGCCGCGCCCGCTATCGCTTGTACCGCGATATTGCCTTGATACTTTTTGCGGGGGTATTTGGCCTCACACTTTGTATGATTGTTGTACAAATTTTTATGTGGTCCTCAGCGCTTTAGGGCGTGGTAAAAAGCGGGGCATAGCGACGGCTAACAATTGCCTGCCCGGATAAACTTTGTATCCACCCAATAAATGCGCGGTATGCGCCTTCCGCTTCCTCATAGCCCGTGATGTAAATAGGTGTCCGTAAGGGATAGATGTTTTCCCCAACAGAAGCTGTTGTTGGCAAAACTTCATCAACAGCAATAATTTTCACACGTTCATCAGGTAAATATCCCATAGAAATGTAGCCGATACTGCCCGTCTCTTCCATAACGCTGAGCAGCATAGCGTTGCTGGTTGGTGCGATGCGCGCTGATGGGGTGGTTTGGCGCATACCCATTACTAGCCGCTCAAATACCAATCGCGTACCCGATCCGGCTTCTCGGCTAAACACAACTATTGGCTGGTCTGGGCCGCCAATATCTGCCCAGTTGTGAATAAGACCTTGATAAATTTGTCGTAAAGTCTCTCTATCAAGGTTATCAATGGGGTTACTGGGGTGGGCGATAATAGCGATAGCGTCTTGAGCGATTGGCGCTGCCCAAAGCGAACTATCGTCCTTGAGATAATTCGTGATGATGTAAGGTGTGTTCCCGGCCTGTAATTGTTCCAGCATGGCTGCATGGTTGCCTTGTTGGCTTTCGAATATCACCCCTTGTGTTTCAAGCGTATAAGCAGCTGTAATATCATGGAGCAAAGGCGCTACAGCGGTTGTGCTATAAATACGTAATATCGCAGTGTTTGTTGTTGGGGTGCTAGCTGGTGTATATGGTCCGCCACAATTCACCATAGCGGCCACAGCCAACACCCCAAGTACGCGCGATGCACGCTTAAACATAACACCGCCTCCACCGAATCCCCGTTTTGTATGCGAGGATGTGGTTGGGCATGTGTGGGGAATGCATCCTCTTAAACATCACCGTTTCTCGCTCAGGCGGGCTTTTTCATAAAGCGATTGAGAAATTCGCTTGTATAAGTTTCAAGCCGCCCTTCGATGATAGCTTGACGCATAGATTGCACATGGCGGATTAAAAATCGGATGTTGTGTACACTGAGTAGATAATGCGCTAACAACTCTTTAGCGGCAACTAAGTGGCGAATATATGCCCGTGTGAAGTTTTGGCAAGCATAACAATCGCACCCGTGCTCTAATGGTTGGGTATCGTGGATAAAACGCGCATTCCGCATATTCAGTCGGCCATCAGCAGTTAGTGCTGTACCGTGGCGCGCTAACCGTGTGGGAATGACACAATCGAAAATATCGATACCACGCGTAATTGCTTCGCAAAGGTCATCAGGATCGCCAACGCCCATCAAGTATCGAGGCTTGTTTTCAGGTAGCATGGGCACACTGAAATCTAGCGTGGCATACATTTCTTGTTTAGTTTCGCCTACAGCCAACCCGCCTACAGCATAACCTGGACAATCTAAAGGCAAAAGCGCTTCAGCAGATTGTGCTCGCAGGTCTTCAAAGATGCCGCCTTGCATAATGCCAAAAAGCGCTTGTTTATTGTCGTCGGGGTGGGCTTCTCGGCAGCGCCGCGCCCATTTGGTGGTGCGCTCTACCGCTTTAATCACGGTTTCCCTATCGGTTGGTGGTGGGCATTGGTCAAATGCCATGATGATGTCTGCGCCTAATTTTTGTTGAATGTGCATGGAGCTTTCTGGTGTTAAACGGCGCATACTTCCATCGAGGTGGCTCCGAAAAGTGACACCTTCGTCATCAATCTTATTGATTTCTGCCAGACTAAAGACCTGAAAACCACCAGAGTCTGTCAGTATCGGGCCATTCCAGCGCATAAATTCATGTAACCCGCCCAATTCTTGGACTAAATCTTCGCCGGGGCGTAGGTGTAGGTGATAGGTGTTGGCCAAAACCAGTGTCGCCCCAACTTCCACTAAATCTCTAGGGGGAACGGCTTTTACTGTGCCCTGAGTACCTACTGGTGCAAATACCGGTGTGGGCAAAGGGCCATGTGGTGTGTGAAGAATGCCCGCGCGGGCGCGTCCTTGTTGTGCAACAATCTCGAATTCAAACATATACCCAAATACCTCCCAAGATTAGGCGATTATAACACGCTCCGTTGCTATCGTCGTCACTATTTTCAGGGCTACTCTTTTTTCTAGGTTGTGAATGCCAGAAAAGTGAACTTTTTAGTAGCAGCAGGACGGCAACGGTGCTATACTGCACGGCATGATAAGCCTATACGACATTCTAGACGCAACCGGTGGCCAGCTTTTTGGGGAGCCAGCCGCCCAATTATTCACAAGCTTTAATCTTGACCCGACGAAATCCGCACCATCGTCCATGTTCGTAGCGTACCGCACGGTACATGGCGATTCTCACCAGTATATTGCTGAGGCAATACGTAACGGTGCAACAGGGGTATTGTGTACGCGCCCACCAGATTGCGATACCGAAGGCGTATCGGTTATTATGGTGCGCCGTCCCGTGGATGCGCTTCTCGCTTGGGCACATCTTGTGCTCGGTCGTATGGGCACAAAAGTGATTGCCGTTACTGGCTCTTCCGGCAAATCAACCACAGCCGCCATGATAGCCAACGTGTTGTCTTCTAAATATCGTGTTCACTATCAGCCAGTCATGGTAGATGGCCCTATAAGTGTACCTTTAGCATTAGCAACGCTGACGCCAGAAGATGAGTTTTGCGTTTTGCAACTGGGCGTGGTTCGGCCTGGAGAGATGGCGGCAATGGTACAAGCGGTGCAACCCGAAGTTGGGGTTATCACCCGCGTAGATTATGCCCATATTGATAATTTTGAAACCATTGAAACTATTGCCCAAGAGAAAAGCCTGCTTATAGAATATCTCTCTCCACAAGGGCTGGCTTTGCTTAATTATGATGATGACCTTGTGCGTGAGTTAGGTTCACAGGCGCGCGCCAATGTAGAAACTGTAAGCGTCGAACGCTTTGGCGCGGATTGGATGGCCTTTAACGTTATTGAAGGGCTAAATGGTACGGGCTTTGACCTGCGTCATGGTGATGACCGTTATAAAGGTCGCTGGATACCTTTGTTGGGACGGCATCAGCTTTATCCCGCGTTGATGGCAATGGCTGTTGGTCATTACTATGATGTTGATGTTAATGATGCGTTGCTCACGCTCAAGCAAATTTCGCCATTACCTGGCCGAATGAAACCATTTGTCGGTATCGATAACTGCCTTGTGGTTGATGATAGCTATTCAGCTAATCCCCAGTCCACATTAGCCGCGCTTGATTGGTTGGCGGCTGTTAAAACAGATAAATTGCGCACTATCTTTGTGATGGGGGATATGGAAGGGCTTGGCCATTATAGCCAGTACGGACACCGCACCGTTGGTCACCGCGCGGCGGATGTTGCCGATTACATCATTACGAAAGGCATGGACGCGGCGGCAATTGGTCGGGCTGCTTTGGATAAAGGGTATGACCCTGCCCACATTCGTATGCTGCATAGTGCTGAGGATGTTGTTACCACGTTACGACAACTAAACCTCAATGAACATGATATTGTTTTAGTAAAAGGCGGCGCATCGGCGCGTATGGAGTACGTTGTAGACCAACTTTTACAAACTGAAGATGATCGTGAGTTGCTTGTGCGCCATGTTGTTGGCAAGACCATCAACAAACGTTATGAGCCTAGCTGGATTGAAATTGATACTAGCGCGTTGGCGCAAAATACCCGCCTCATCAAATCGCACGTTGGGGAAGATGTCGCGCTTATGGCGATTGTTAAGGCCGATGGTTATGGACATGGCGCTGTAACTGCTGCCCAAACCGCGCTTTTGAACGGCGCGAGTTATCTGGGCGTTGCGACGTTGAGTGAAGCCCTTTCGCTCAGAGAAGCTGGCATTACCGCACCCATTTTGGTGATGACCTACGTGCCATCTGGCTCAGTGCGGCAGGTCATCCGTTATAACTTAACGGCCTCTCTGTATGATTTAGAGCAAGGTCATGAGTTTGACCGCGCCGCCCGCGAATTTGGTGAGCCTGTACAGGTGCATGTAAAAATTGATACAGGCATGGGGCGTTTAGGCGTACTGGCCGATGATGTTGTGCCATTCTTCCGCCATCTTAAATCCCTGCAATTTATTAATATTGAGGGTATTTTTACCCATTTTTCTGTAGCGGATGAAGATATTGATTATACCCGCCAACAAGTTGAGAAATTTAAGTCACAAGTTTTATTCCCGCTTCGCGCTGCTGGCATGCGCTTTAAGTATGTGCATGCGGCCAATTCTGCTGGCATCTTCGGCGATAGCGAAAACTGGTTTAATATGGTGCGGGCGGGTATTGCCTTATATGGCTTGCGCCCCGCACAACATATCTTATTGCCAGAAGGGATGAAGCCTGCTTTAAGTTGGAAAACGACAGTTGTTCAAGTCAAAGATTTGCCCCCGAACCATCCTGTAGGATATGGCAACACATACATTACACGAGGGCGAGAGCGTATCGCTATCATACCTGTGGGCTATGCCGATGGTTTACGTCGCTCCCCACAAACATGGCGCGAAGTCCTCATACATGGTCAACGCGCCCCGTTAGTGGGACGGGTGAGCATGGAAAAGTGTGCTATCAATGTTTCTCACATTCCCGATGTCTCTATTGGCGATGAAGTCGTCTTGATAGGAGCGCAAGGGAATGATGAGATTACCGCTGATGAAGTGGCTGAGTGGTTAGGTACGAT
>DAOTWU010000516.1:0-2426 GCA_034435735.1 Anaerolineae bacterium
CAACAAGGTTGGCTAGCTACCTATCTATTGGACGTTAGTGGTGACCGCCGTACCGTTCCCATCATCACGCCACCACCTACCCCAACGCCACGCCCCCCCACAGCGACACCAACGCCACAACCGATAGCGGACATTGTGATTGTCAGTGCTACGCCAGCCCGTTTCACTGTTGGTGTACCTTTTACCATATCCGTTACCGTACGCAATCAAGGCGTGTTAAATGCTGGACCATTTGCGATAGCGGCCAACTTCCCACCAGATAGCGTATTCTCTGCCGTTAATCTGCCAGGGTTAAGTGCTGGGCAGCAAACCGTCGTCAATTTAACAGGGACATTCACCAGCGGCACAACAGGATCGTTTAATGTGGTGATTGTCGCTGATTTGAATAATGAAGTTGATGAGGGTATTGGCGAGGACAATAACGATGATTATAACTTTGCCTATTTCGTTGACCGCCCCATTCTAAATGCAGGCACACTGACAATGGGCCCAGGCAGCGTTCTCAATCTTGAAGGTGTAGGGATTGACGATGTCACATGGAACGGTGCGGGGACAGATTTAGTGTTTATCACACCACCACCTGGTTCTGGCATGTATATCATGACAGGCATTAATGACATCAATAGCGTCACATACGATATGATTGACCCGTTGCTAGCTACAACAACATCGCTCAATGTGGCGTTACTGCCCAATGCCTATATTGGCATCGTCACAGCAGAGGGTAACCGCGGCGTTATTCATGTTGATAGTGTGGTTGCAGGCGGGCTAATTACACTAACATACCGAGTTTATAGCCCATAAACGCCAACGCTCTAACTGAAACTATTGAGGCCGTCAAATTGTGACGGCCTTTTTTCATTCCTCTTCAGTATTGATAGGAAGCTGTATTTCGATAAAAGTCGTTTGCCCAGATTCAACTGGCACAAGTTCACGGAATAACAGTTGGCCATCTTCATCACGAATGAAAACGTCATAGTCATCTGCGGGCAAATCGCCAAGTGTGAAATTTTCCCCCCATGCTGGATCACTATTGACGCTATCATCACCATAGGTATAGGTTTCTCGCCAAACCCGTTCAGACTGAACAGTTATCACTATGCCATAAACAGGATTGCCCTCTATATCTGATACAAACCCAGCAAGCGTACCAAAACCACGCCATGGCTTCAGCCACAAGTCGGGGTTGCGGGTGGCACTATAGTCAAATGGATCTCCAACACGTACTTCAAAATGCAAATGTGGCCCAATCGCAATACCTGAATCACCGACTTTCCCAATAGGGTTGCCAGCGTGGACAATATCTCCCACTTCAACCCCGATTTCCTGCAAATGGCCATAGAGCGTGTAAACGGGCAAGCCTTCAGGCGACAGCAAACGATGATGTTCTAAAATCACCACATTGCCATAAAAATCAAAAGTGGGGCCTAATAATGTTTGATCATCCTCCCCAGCGAAAACCACTCGTCCATCAGCTACAGCAAGAACAGGGGTGAACCGAGGGTTAGCAAACTCAACGCCGTGATGAACCTCTCGTTCACCATACTGTGTACCTCCGTAGGGATAAGTACGGTCTACCCAATCAGAACGGCCATTGGTGGCATCGCGATATATAGGGCGTTCCATGACATAATGATCGCCTAAAACCACTGTTGGCGTCGGTGAGGGCTGCACGGCTGCAGTATCTAAAACCGTTCCCTGAGGGGTTTCATCGGGTAACGGCGGCAAGGTAGGCAAAATATAAGGGTTAGGTGTTGGAGTGGGTTCTTGAGCGATAACCACACTCCAAGTAAGTGCTGCACCCCATATAAAGGCGATGGTGACAATGAGAAGCAGTCTAGATGTCTTCATCTTCCTCTAGAAACTCCGGCGATGTGGACGGCATTTTAGGCTCAAAGTAGCGTGGAGGGGTAATAGGCTTCACTTCAAGCTGCTGCAATTCATTATCGGTAATTTCGCGCGCGTTAAAACGCTCGTACATACGTGGGTTTTCAATCGGATCAACGGCATAACGCCAATGATGTGGCCGCATCTCACGCAATACCGAACGACACTCTGTACAGCGAACGGTGCGGCGCGCCACAGGAATACCCATTTGACGGTCAGTTTTCGTTTCAACAACCAAGTCACCACGAAGGCATACAGGACAATGTTCTATCACAAAGCCACGGTTATAGCGCTCTACACTACGCATACCCCGCCAATAAAGCCCACTATAAGCAAGCACCACAATAAGCACTGAGCCTGCAATGATCATTTCAGGCGATAATGTTGTTCCTGGTGTAGCTGCTGAAGCATCCTCTGGCGTAGATGGCGAGGAAGTTGGCTCCGAAGTCGCTGGCGTCTCCTGCACTAGCGGAACAACGGCTGCTTCTGTCACTTCGGGAGATGGCGTCTCCGTTGGAACATCCGTAGCTGTTGGCGGC
>DAOTWU010000517.1:0-3699 GCA_034435735.1 Anaerolineae bacterium
GTAGAGTAGAGACCATCGCCCCGCGCGATAGCCAACTCACGATTTTGGGCGGGCCAGAATGTGTCGATGGCTTTAACTGGTGGCAGGTACAAGCGACGGTGCTGGGCGTCACCTATGAGGGATGGATGGTCGAAACATATATGCTGACGACATCCTATTTGGAGACGGCGGACTGCGCTGTGCCGCTACGCCTGAGCATTGGGCAGCGCGCCCATGTCCAATATCGCGACTTCACGCCCAAAGCGTTGCGCGTTGCGCCGGGCAGAGACCGCGAGTTGCTCTATACACTGGTGAATAATGTGCCGCTGGAGATTGTGGGCGGGCCGGTATGCGTCGATGGCCTGAATTGGTGGCAAGTGCGCGTGCTGGCGAGCCGCGAAGTGGTGGGCTGGCTAGCAGAAGGCGGGCCAGGCAATTACTGGATTGACCCCATCACCATTGACCCACGTTACCAATAACAAGCATGAGGGGCACAGTGTTGCCCCTCTTTTCATCATTCTGAAAACTCCGCACGGAACACAAACGCATAACAGGCAAACCCAGGAGACCGCACCCGCAGCGTAAGAGTATGCGGCTCGGTTTTTGGGTTTTGCACCAGTTGGTAAACGCGCGGTCTATCTACAACCATGCGACCATCATCGAGCACATCGCCGCCCAGCCGCTCTAAAGGGATGGGGCGGTCATCTTGCCAAATTTCTACAGGCACGGCGGCGGGGTGTACTGTGCGCTCTACCGGGTCGGGATGGGGGCTGAGGACGGCATAAACCTGTGTGGCGGCGTAGTTGAGCAACAATAGCCCCTCTAAGCGCCCCTGATAGGAGAGAAACTCATCGCCTGCCGCCCATGCGCCGGAAACATAGAAATGCTCTGGCGAAAATTCATCGGGCAACTGGTAAAGCACTGGCAGACCAGCGGCATACCCCTGTGGGTTACCCAACGCGCCCCCACGCAATCCCGCCCGCATCTCCGAGATGGTTGGGCGGCGGGTAATCGATGGCCGCACAGCATAAGGCGGGGCGATAATGGGTGGCAAATCTACATGGGGGAAAGCATCGCGAATGAGCTGCTGTAGGGCGGCTTCGGTCTGTTCAAAGAGGCCAGCGCCCTCTTGGCGATAGCGGATAGCGCCCTCGCTGTCGATGAGATAGACTGTTGGCCAAAAGCGATTTTCCAACGCTGTCCACAGATACTCATCATTATCGGCATAGACGGGGAAGCGGATGTTGAGCTGCTGAACCGCCCACGCCACCTGCTGTAACTCGCGCCCAAAGGAGAAGCGCGGCGTATGCACGCCAATAACCGCCACACCCAACGACGCATAACGCTGATGCCACTCGCGGACGACGGGCAACATGCTCAAACTGTTGATGCAGGTATAATCCCACACCCAAAGCAGGGTGACGCGCCCGCTTATCTCTGGTGGGGCCGCGCTATTCAACCATGGAGACGCGGGTAGTGATGGCATGTTCTGCGCTTGTTCTAGATACCATTCGCCCACAATACACCTCCCGACAAAGTAACTTCTATGGTATGCGGGTTACTTTAATTTTGTCGTGGAAGTGGCTACAGGGCAAGTTAAGGTCGCTCTAAACAGGTGAAAATTTGCAAACGCCACGGGGTTTATGTATATTGAGGATTGTTAGCAAACTGTATATATGCAGTCAGCCCGCTTCAGGATAAATTGAAAATGCGCATCTTCATCAGCTACTCCCGCCGTAATAAAACTTTTGCCGACCGCATCGCCCAAGAGTTGCGGGCACGCGGCGCCGATGTCTTCATTGATTACCAACGCTTAGATGCTGGCAACTTCGTCGCTCAATTAGGGAAAGAGGTACAATCGCGCGAGGTATTTTTGCTGATTGTCAGCCCCTATTCACTCCGTTCGCGCTGGGTACAGGCCGAAGTGAACTTCGCTTTTATGGATGCGGATAAAACAATTATCCCGCTGTTACTAGAAGACCCCTCTCCAGAGGATTACGCCCATATTTTCCCGGTTGCCTCTATGGAGATGGTCGATGCGCGGCGCTGGTGGCAAGATGGCGACATCAGCGAGGCGCTCAAAAAGCTGGAGCGGCTACTCAACTTGCAACCGCCCGCCCAACCTGTCGATATTGCACCACCGCCCGTAACTTCAGAAGAAGATAACCTCGACGACAATGGCGAAGATGATGCGCCGATCTATAACCGCAAGAATTTGACCGAGCTTTACTTCGCAGCGATTGAGCTGGCCGATGAAGACCCCGACCGCGCTTTATATCTTTATGAGCGGGTGCTGGAAATTGACCCCAACCATAACAACGGCCAAACACGCCAACTGGTAGAAAAAGAGCGGATACGCTTAATCCCGCGCCGCATTGCATTGGCCTGGGATTATATTCACGCCGGAGAATGGGGGCAAGCCATGGCCCAAGCGAATGAAGTTTTGCAGGTTCAGCCTGAACATGAAGAAGCGCAGAAAATCACGGAAATCGCCCAAAATAACGAAAAATGCGATGAAACTTACCACCATGCTTTGATTGCCTATGAACAAGAGCGGTGGCAAGTTTTCTCTCGGCTGATGGCTTTGATCAAAGAAGAATGCCCAGATTATGGCAATCCCAAGCAACTACAACCATCGTTAGCAATTACCCCCGAATTCGCCCAACATGTCGCTGAATGGCGTGTTATGAGAGGGCATACTGGTGCTGTTTACAGCGTGGCCTTCAGTCCGGATGGCCACACTCTCGCCTCCGCCAGTGAGGATAAGACCCTGCAGTTGTGGGATGCCGAAACCGGTCAACCCCGCGCCGTCCTCAACGGGCATATTAGCTTAGTTGTAGGCGTGGCCTTCAGCCCGGATGGCCGCACTCTCGCCTCCGCTAGTGACGATGAGACCGTGCGGCTGTGGGATGTCGAAACCGGCCAACCCCGCGCCGTCCTCAATGGGCATACTCATTATGTTTGGGGCGTGGCCTTCAGCCCGGATGGCCGCACTCTCGCCTCCGCGAGTAAAGATACCACTGTGCGGCTGTGGGATGTCGAAACCGGCCAACCCCGCGCCGTCCTCAACGGGCATACTGATTATGTTAACAGTGTGGCCTTCAGCCCAGATGGTCGCACTCTCGCCTCCGCGAGTTTCGATAACACCGTGCGGCTGTGGGATGTCGAAACCGGCCAACTCCGCGCCGTCCTCAATGGGCATACTAGTGCTGTTTACAGCGCCGCCTTCAGCCCCGATGGCCGCACTCTCGCCTCCGCCAGCAAGGATAAGACCGTGCGGCTGTGGGATGCCGCAACCGGCCAACCCCGCGCCGTCCTCAACGGGCATACTGCTCCTGTTCTGAGCGTGGCCTTCAACCCGGATGGCTGCACTCTCGCCTCCGCCAGTTGGGATAAGACCGTGCGGCTGTGGGATGTCGCAACCGGCCAACCCCGCGCCGTCCTCAAGGAACATACTAGTGCTGTTCACAGCGCCGCCTTCAGCCCCGATGGCCGCACTCTCGCCTCCGCTAGTTGGGATAACACCGTGCGGCTGTGGCGGGTGCTGTTTTAGGGGCGTCCGCCATCACGCCGTGGGTAGCTCATAAGAGCGCGCCCGCACGATATAGCCCTGCTGCTTCATCTGTAAGCCGGGGAAATAGGCGATGAGCGAAGCCAGCGATGTCTTTAACATGCCGGTGCGGTGCACTTTTTCCAGCGCGGACTGGCTTTCCCAGAATT
>DAOTWU010000518.1:0-2945 GCA_034435735.1 Anaerolineae bacterium
GGTTCATCGTCGCTTGAACTTGGGCGGTCAACAAAGGTTTGGCATTGACCTTGCGCGTCGCATGCTGTGACTGGCCAGACAAACTCACAGAAATCACCACCACAATCCGGCTCGCAATTGCCACTAGCATCACATGCCACTGGTACACAATAACCCGCAGCATCGCAAACTTCTGTCGGGGTGAATGATGCACAATTGCCTACACTATCGCAAAGCATGGGCATACCAGGTTCAACCGGCTCACAATTGCCCGCTTCATCACAGATTATTGGCGGCCCAGCAGGCTCACAGTTGCCAAACTCATCGCAGAATACGGGTTGGCAATTACCATTTTCATCACACTGCATGTCTGGTTCAATAGATTCACAGTTGCCTGCTTCATCGCAATTCATCGGTGGAATGAACATCGGGCAATTGCCAAACTCATCACAGAACTCTTCTGGCAATAATGATTCACAATTGCCATCTTCATCACAAATGTCTACTGGGATGACCTCACAAAAGCCGCTTTCATCACAGATGCGTTCAAACGGTGCGGCACATTCTTCATCGTCACTTTCGCAAATAAGTGGCCTGAAGTCGCACTCTTCTCCCTCACACAGAACATCTAAAACTTCATCACATGGGGGTAAGCCCGGCATATCACAGGGAACAATCCCGTTATCTGCCATGCTATCGATGAAGCGAAGTTCTTCTTCTGGGATAGGCGGCGCAATTTCGATGTCGCGGTCTAGCTCATCAACGGGCAATGGTGTGAATTCATCTGGGACATATGGTTCTGGATCGGGGATGTCAATAATATTAAATTCTTCGTCAATGGGCGTTTCCAGCTGAGAGCCGGCAGGAACGGCGACAATCCGCCCTTCTTCATGGAGAATTGCCGAGCCTTCTAGCGTAGCCACACGCATACGATCACCTGGGTTGGCCTGAAAGTACACCGTAGACCCCATAGCTACATCAACCCCATTGACGTTGAACGATACCTCACGCACCCCTTCCGGCGTTTGTACCAGTAACCCGCTTTCTGGCGCCTCTTCACAGGCGGCATCGCCAATGCCCGTTTTTAAGAAAAATGCTTGCATCGGGTTGAGGTCTGGATTATTTGGGTCAACCGCGTTGGTGATTTCTACATCACCAAATAGCAAGAATGTGACATTTTGCCCAGGGAGCGTATCGGGAATATTGGCTTGCAAGCGCATAAGCGCCAAGCCCCATACGCCTTGCTGCTCATCTAATGGGCTGAGGCGCATGGTATGAATTGTTGCTACATCCACGATGTCGCCGACCTGAGAAAATGCAAACTCGCTAACATCAGCCTGTGGTTCTGCTTCAATTTGTACATTGCCATAACAGGCTTGGTTGCGCCCCGCTTCATTGCAAAAGCTGTCAATAGCTTCTAAGGCTGCTTCGACAATCGCCGGGCAAACGCCTTCCTCTTGAGCGTTGGTAAACGTTGTGAACAAAGCGCTCAATAAGAAGATGCTTCCTGTCAACAATATGAATCTCAAACGCTGTTTCATCATGTCCCCCTCAAGTTGACAATGACGTTATCTCAATCATAAGACGAAAATGTGAATTTTTTGTTCCCTTTTTGTTATCTTTCTTGCGGAATAAGCAACATGATTTCGATAGCGTTATTGGTGATTGTGATGGTTTCCAGGTTATGGGTTTCTCCCAAGCGTTGGGTGAGAATATTATCAAAAGCCTCAACCACTTTGATGAAAAACTCCCCAGTTACCAACTGCAAGAAAGTTTCTGATGGTTCTGGCGCATCATCTGGCCATAACAGGATGCCTTGAATTCTAGCAACACCGCCTTGTGTGGCCATTGTCACTAACAAGTCTCCAGAGGTGAGCGCGCCCCCCTCATCCTGTGCCGTGACATTAATGAGGACGCCTTCTGAAGTAAAGTCAACAGTTGCCCGCTCTATTTGCGGCATATTGTCCACAATTAAGTTGATTTCTTCACTAAATTGTCGCTCAGTGATGATGACATCTGCTATGGCTTGCGGTGTGCCCGTGGGTGTTGGTTGGCCTGGTGGTAATGGGGTGAAGGTTGCGATAACTGGCGCTTCTTGTACAGCGGCTGTCGCTGTACCGACGAAAACTTGTGTTAAATCCACTGTTGGGGAAGGTTCGCTGGTGGGGCTATTGGTTGCCGTTGGTGGCTGTGGTGTGTCTGTTGGCTCTGGCGTTGCAGACGGTTCTGCCGTATTAGTTGCGGTTGGTGGCTGTGGTGTATCTGTTGGCTGTGGTGTTGGGCTTGCCCCCTCCGTTGGTGTGGCACTAGGTAGTTGTGCCAATGTTGGCAATGGTGCTTCTTCAGTTGCTGGTTGGCAAGCTGCCGCTGCAAATATCAAGCAGATGAAAATAAAACGCAGTGATTTCATCATTTCCCCTAACTTTGTGTGCTCCTATAAAATGATAGTATCATCCCCTTTCAGAGAAAACCGTTGAACTTTGATAAAGGATACGAAAACAAAAGGACGCCCATACCGAGCGTCCTGAAGTTTTGTTGTTTTACAGGTTTTCTCTACTCGTGCCAGTTTTCCAGCACGCGCTGGAACGACGCCATAAAAGCATCGCCTGTTGCGCCGTCAATGACGCGGTGGTCAAAGGTTAACGAGGCATAAAGCATCGGGCGGATAGCAATTGCGTCGTTAATGACCTTCACCCGCTTCTCTAGTTTGCCAATGCCCAAAATGGCGACTTGCGGCTGGTTGATAATTGGTGTGGCGAATAGACTGCCGCTAACACCGTGGTTAGTGATGGTGAATGTGCCGCCTTGCACCTCATCTGGGCGCAATTGCTTGTTGCGGGCGCGTTCGGCCAAATCTGTTACCGCCCGTGCTAACCCCATCAGGTTCAGGTCTTGCGCATTCTTAATCACTGGCACAATCAGCCCATCTGGAATGGCCACTGCCATGCCGATATTCATGGAATGGT
>DAOTWU010000519.1:0-3813 GCA_034435735.1 Anaerolineae bacterium
CGTAGAAATCACCGATTGTGAAGCGGCCTCCGTGCTTTTATGGAATCAAAAAACGCGCGAACTATTTTTTGCTGCCACCACATCTGACGGGACAAACGAACTCATCGGCAAACCAGTGCCGCTGGATAGCATCGCTGGTCAAATTGTTTTAGAAAATAAAGTGATTCAAATAGACGATGCAGAGAGTGACCCGCGCATTTACCGCAAAGTGGGCGAAGAGGTGCAATTTGTTACCCGCTCATTGCTGGGTGTGCCTATGACGTTTCAAGGGCGCGTTATTGGCGCGGTGGAAGTTTTGAACAAACGCACCCTACCCTTCACCCCCGATGATGTCCATTATCTACAAACGTTGACCTCACAGGCGGCTGTGGCTATTGAGACGGCACAGCTAGTGATGCAATTACGGCGCGCCAACGAAGAGATGGCCGAATTGGATGAATTGAAAAATCGCTTCATCGCCATCGCCTCGCATGAACTCCGTACACCGTTGGGCGTCATTTTGGGGTATGCCAGCTTTTTACAGGAAGAGACTTCTGACGAAGCCAGCGAGCACGCCTCGAAGGTAATGGCCAGCGCATTGCAATTGCGGCGGATTATCGAGCAGATGGTGAACCTGCGTTATCTCAAGCAAAAGCAATCTGAGCTTGTTCTACAACCTGTGGCGGTCAGTGAATTGATTGAAGCGATGTACGAGGATTTCATCACTTTAGCCAACGCGCGCAACCATAAGCTAGATGTACGATTGCCGCCGCCACATATAAAAGTGAATGTTGACCCCAGCCGCATCACAATGGCTTTTACCAATTTGTTGAATAATGCGGTAAATTTTACACCAGAGGGAGGCATCATTGAAATTTTCACGGAACTTAAAGGTCGCCGTGAAATTTGGATAACCGTGCGCGATAACGGCATTGGCATGACACCTGAACAATTGAACCGCTGCTTTGATGAATTTTATCAAGCAGAAGATCATATGATACGCCGCTATGGTGGTTTGGGCATTGGCTTGAGCATCACCAAAGCGGTGGCCGAGGCGCACAATGGCCGCATTTGGGCGGAAAGTGAAGGACCGGGCAAAGGGACGGCTTTCACTATCGCTTTACCGCTTGCTGAGTAGGTTTATTTTAAGTAGTGAGTGCAGGAGCATAAATTATGAGCGTTACTTTCACATGGCTTGGCCACTCTGCATTTTTGTTTGATATTGACGGGCATAAGCTACTGGTTGATCCGTTTTTGACGGATAACCCCCTGGCAGCAATGAAAGCTGATGAGGTTGAGGCAGAAGCTATTCTCGTCTCACACGCACATGGTGACCACGTTGGCGATACTGTCGCTATTGCAAAGCGCACGGGCGCGGTGGTGGTCTGCAACTTTGAAATGGGCAACTGGTTCTTGAGCAAAGGGGTTGAAAATGTCGTACAGGGCAACCCTGGCGGCACGTATGACGGCGGTTTCTTCAAAGCCAAATGGACGATTGCCCATCACAGCTCCTCATTCCCTGATGGTACTTATGGCGGCCAACCGAATGGCTTCATCGTCACCGCTGGTGGGAAGAAGTTGTATTTCGCTGGTGATACTGCGCTGTTCATGGATATGCAGCAAATTGGTGCGGTGCGGCTAGATGTGGCTTTCCTGCCAATTGGCGATTTATTCACTATGGGGATTGATGATTCTATTCAGGCCACCAAGTGGCTGAACCCGCAGCATGTTGTGCCGATGCACTTCAACACCTGGCCGCCCATCACGCAGGATGTAGTCACTTGGGCAGACCGCATTCACCGCGAAACATCTGCCTCGCCTGTCGTTTTTGACCCTGGCGGCTCTTTTACACTTTAACTTGAACAAACGCTTCTATGCACAACAGACGCCCACTATTGCGGGCGTCTGTGCATTTATGGCGTTCGTGGTATTTGGGAATTAGCGATTTTGTTGGAGCACCTGCTCGTAAACGTCGAGCGTTTGGCGAGCAGTGTTGCGCCAACTGAAATTGGTGGCGCGGGCGAGGCCTTGCGTAATCATGGCTTCACGCAGTGGCTCTTGCACCAGTAGCGCGATGATAGCGCCAGCCATGCTGCGGGTGTTCTCTACCAGATAAGCGCCCTCCCCCGCAATTTCATTGAACACCTCCGTATTGAAGGCGACGACGGGCGTGCCGCTGGCCATCGCCTCTAATAGCGGCAGGCCAAAACCCTCATAGGCGCTGGGATTGACGTAAACGCTGGCGAGGCGATAAAGCGAGGGCTTGTCCTCTTCGTCGATATACCCCGCCCAAATGATATGGTCTTCTAAATCGAGCTGGCGGGCATACTCGCGCATATTGGGGAATAGCGGGTTATTCCAATCAGGCTCTTTGCCCCCCAAGACCAATGGCACATCGGGTTGTGCTTGTGCCACGAAGGTATAGGCGTAAAGTAATTCGTTGACCTGCTTGCGACGGTCAAAGCCGTTGAGATGCAGCACAAACTGGTCTGGCAAACCGTATTTCTCGCGCACGGCCTCGTCACGCTCTGCGCCAAGTTGCGGGTGGAAACGCTCATCAGCGGCCAAGTGAGTGGCGGTGATTTGCGTTTCTGGAATGTTCAGATATTTGATGATGTCGGCCTTGCTGGTTTCGCTCAGGGTGAGGATGTGGGCACTGCCACGTGCGGCGGCACTGACCAACGATGTGTAAAGCCGCGCCCGAAAGCCCCGCGCATATTCAGGGAATATCAGCGGGATGACATCGAGCACCGATGTCACCATTGGCGCAGGAGAAGAGAGCGGCGGCCCCCAATAGGGGATGTGGGCGATGTCTGCGCCGATGGCGCGCACGGCCTGTGGGAAGCCGCGTTGTTCAAAAAACACTTTCCCTAAATGTCCGCGCCCTGCTGGTATACTCACCACATGAACACTAGGCGGCACACTGTCGGTCTGTGTGGCGTGTTGGGGAACAATTAGGCTGAAGCGCGCTTCTGGCGCAAGCCTCACAAGTTGGCTCAGTAGGCCGCGTAGATATTGACCACTGCCCACATGCGGGCTATCCCAAAACCAACCATTGATAGCGATATGCATGGCTACCCTTTTTGTCTATAGAATCAATATGGGCAAATCGTAGCACAGGGCGGTTATGGCGGGTAGCGTTAGCCTAGCCATCTGTGATGGGCGGTATCAGTGTTGACAAGCAGGCCGCACGTGCGATACTTGCGGAAGTAGAGAGAGGTGGTCTTGATGAGGAGTGAATTTATGCGGCGTTTATGGTTGGCTATCGTTATGCTGGTATTGTCGTCAGTTGCTTTGGCACAAGATGAGCCGTTGCAGGTTGTCGCCACAACGTCGATTATTGCCGATGTTGCGCGGGCTGTTGGCGGCGAGTTGGTAGAGGTATCGGCATTGCTACCACCAGAGGCCGACCCCCACGCTTACCAACCTACGCCACAAGATTTAATCGCACTAGAGACAGCGGATGTGGTGCTGGTGAATGGCTTTGGCCTAGAAGCATTTTTGAATGATTTACCACAAGGTATTGCTACAGTTGAGCCAGTGAGCGTCTCGGAGGGGATAACGCCCTTACCCGTTGGTGGGCTGGATGACGATGATGCTGCGTGCATTATGGATGATGAGCATACTGACGAGCACGCTGATGACCATGGCAACGAACATACTGACGAGCATGCTGATGACCACGCCCATGCCCATGCTCACGACGACGGCACATGTGACCCGCATGTTTGGCTCAGTGTGCGAAATGTGATGGTGTGGGTTGATAATATCGCTGAGGTCTTTTCCGCTGCTGACCCCGATAACGCTGAAGCTTACGCCGCAAATGCCGCCGCC
>DAOTWU010000520.1:0-2612 GCA_034435735.1 Anaerolineae bacterium
TTTGTGACGGCCATGTTACGGTTCAAATATGACCCTGTAAGGCTTGCGAACATATATAAACTAAGTTATCATTGACGAAGAATAGTTTCACAGTGAACTAGATATGTTTTTTATTAAGCATCAAATTTATTTTTGAATCAACAATTGGCTGCGTTGGGGGACAGACATATTTTGTCGGGACCATTCAGTGGAGGTAGTTGATGTCATCAGATATGCATGAAACTGCATATGTGCTGGTCGTGGATGATGAGGCAGCAAACCGCTATTCAGTTAGCAAAACGTTGCAGCGTGTCGGTTACATGGTCAGCGAAGCAGCAAATGGGGAAGATGCGCTTGCATTGATTGATAAACAACCTTTTGATGTTGTCCTCACTGATATACGGATGCCTGGTTTGGATGGTGTAGAACTCCTGCGCCGTATTAAAGACCGTGCCCCAGATGCTATCGTTATCCTGATGACTGGTTATGCCAGTTTAGGTACAACGGTGGAGGCGCTTCGTTTAGGTGCACATGATTATTTAATTAAACCTTGTTCCAGTCAGGATATTCGCCAAAGCGTGGCTCGGGGGGTAGAACGTGCGCGAAATCTGCGCCGCCGTCGCAAGCTCATTGAGGCGATTAAAAATGATGTGTATGAACTCACCCGTGCTGATATACAGGTGAATGCCGCCCCATATGCCGGCGAATCCAGTACTGCGACACGCATTGAAGAGCCTGCCCCAGAAACCTCTGGCAATAGTATGCAGCTTGGCCCACTCATTGTGTACCCTGGCCGCTATCAAATTTCCGTCAATAACAAAGAAATTGACCTAACCCCCACCGAGTTCGATTTGCTGCTCTATCTCGCTGCGCACCGTGGGCGCGTTGTGCCCTGTCATGAACTAGTGCGCGAAGTGCGAGGCTATGCGGTTGATGAAGCCGAAGCCCGCGAAGTTATCCGCCCTCATGTAAGCAACTTGCGCCGTAAACTGAAGAATGCGGGGCAAGATGCTGATTTGATTGTGAATGTGCGGGGGATTGGCTACCGCCTAAATGAAAAGAGCGGCAGCAAGTAAGCCGTTTTCTCCAACTAGTATGTGTCAAGAGGGCCCAACTGGCTCTCTTGTGTTTTTATTACCTTTTTCTATTGCATAATCCCAACGAAATTTTAAACTACATTCCTATTTATCTGTTTCCATTTTGGGAGCATATATGCGCAAATACCTTGTCATCGTCATCTTAGTTATTTCGCTGAGTTTTACCCACAGCTATGCTCAAATGACGTGCGATGAGCGCTTAGGTTCAGTCAGCCGAGAAACCTATACAAGCAATATTTTAGGGCGAACAATGTACTATACCGTGTACTTGCCGCCCTGCTATCAGCAAACTGATGAGGCCTATCCCGTTATTTACCTTATGCATGGTTCTAATGATGATGATGGTCAATGGGAACGCCTTTACCTCTCACATTGGATGAATGTCGGTATTCGTGATGGGGTGATTGCGCCTGCTATTGTAATTATGCCCTTTGGCGATTTTATTGCGAATGAAACCCGCTTTGATGCTTATTCATGGCCACAAGTGTTCATCGATGAACTGATGCCAACGGCTGAAGCGCGCTATCGCATCATGGATAATAAAGCCTATCGCGCCATTGGTGGTATCTCTCGCGGCGGCTTTTGGGCTTATTATATTGCGATGAAGTATCCCGATTTGTTTAGTGTTGTTGGTGGACATAGCGCTTTTTTTGATATGGGACAATTGCCACCGGAAAATGATCCACGCGCTTTAGTGCAAACCGAAGAGCGTTTGGAAACTATGCGCTTTTTCCTGGATCGTGGGGCAGGGGATTATGCCGCGCCTGGGTTAGATTTAATGAGTGAACGTATGCTTCAGCGCGGGTTAAATCTGCAATACACAGTTTATCCTGAAGGTGAGCATCAAAACGCCTATTGGCGCGCTCATGTAGCAGAGTATTTAGCGCTTTATACACAAGATTGGCCTAAGCAACCCACCTATGTCCGCCCCACAATTTCCGATGAGGCCGAAAGTTATGCCCTTTTCGTGCCAGCGGTGGCGTTCTCATCACTAGAAACGACAATAACACAAGCACAGCTACAAGCAGTTTGGAATGGCACACCAGATGATGCACTGGTGTTATCTCGAAGCGTGGCAGATACTTTAAGCGAATATGGGTTTATCTTGCATCCATCTATTCAGATAGTTGAGGATGATGCTTTAGAAAGTGTGCTTTGGCGGCAGCGTGATTTTTACACCTTGCTGTCGTTTACGGTGCTGAATACCCGTTTGCGCGTTTTATTGGTTGATGGTATGCATCCAGTTGATTATGCACCAGAGCAATATCCTCTGGCTTTCGCTCCCTTAGATGATGAAACAGCCTATAACCCTAACCATCTGACACGGTTCACTTTTTCAGGTGTTACCGCCTTAGCGCGGGGTACAAGAGAAGCCTTACAAGAACATGGCGTAGCTTGGGCTATTAGCGATATTTTACCCTATACCCAGCAAACAGATTTCTTCCACACGAGTAATGAGGTGTCGTTTCATCCTGATTGCCCTGATGCGGAAGCAGATAATATTGGTGGGGTTATCAGCTTCTGCTCTATGGATGC
>DAOTWU010000521.1:0-4459 GCA_034435735.1 Anaerolineae bacterium
CTTTTGCTGGTGAGGCGCGCATCATCAATGAAACCACAGCGGACTTATTCGGCAAAGAGGTAGGGCGCTTGGTGCTAGAGCGTTATTATCCTGACTTGGTGCCGCCACCCCCACCACCTATTGATGAAAATGCGCCCCTCCCTCTGCCACCTGTTTTTGACTATGGCGCAGCCATGCATGAAACGCGCGTTACTGTAGATGCGCTTTTGGCAGAGGGGAAAATAGAAGAGGCGGAAGCCTATATGGAAGAGCGCCGCCGCCTCTTTGTAGAAAATGGTTACCCAATTCGCAAGCTCAATCAGGCTTTTTTCGCTTTTTATGGTGGCTACCAGACGGGCATTCCAGGCGTAGCGGGAGAAGACCCTATCGGCCCTGCCTTGCAAGCCATCCGAGCCGCTTCTCCCTCCCTGCATGATTTCATCTGGCAGGTGCGAACTATCACAACCCGTGCAGAGCTATTAGCACTGAAGGTTCGCCTTTCTGGGCAAATAGAGCCTTAATCCTCGAAAACCCAATCGCGCAAAATGCCAGCAATCAGCGCGGCCCGTGTTGGCAAGCTATTGATGACAACATGTTCATGCAATGCATGTAAACCGTCACCTTGTGGTCCTAATCCGTCTAATGTAGGGATGCCCATGCCTGCGGTGAAATTACCATCCGAGCCGCCACCGCTGCCATCCTCGCGCACTGTTACGCCAACCGCCTCACCAATGCGTTTTGCCTGCGCTACAGTGCGTTTCATCTGGTCATTGTGTTCCATGGGCGGGCGCTGGTGTTCACACTTAACAACAACCTTCGCCCCTGGTGTTAAGGGTTCAAGGTTGCTCAATTCCCGTTGAATGCGTTCGGATTCTGTCTGAAGCATGGTGCGCACATCAATAAAGCCGCTTGTGTGGGCAGGGATAACATTGCGCGCAGTGCCGCCATTCACCATTGTGACTGATACCGAAGTGCCGTTGCGCAGGTCATTGAGTTCGTGAATTTTCAATGCTTGGCGGGCGAATTCAATGATTGAGTTAATGCCCTGTTCTGGCGCATTGCCAGCATGAGAAGCACGCCCCTCAATATCAATCGTGTACATGGCCACGCCCTTGCGCCATGTTTTAATCGCCCCTTCGCGCGTGCCTGGCTCCATAACGAGGACGAGACCCGCCTGTGCGCCCAGTTCTTTAATCAACGCTTCAGAGTGCTTACTGCCAATTTCTTCATCGGTGGTCATCAGCACCCAGATAGGACGGTTTGGCATTTGTTGGAGCGCCAATAACCCGCGAAGTGCCCAAAGCACAATGGTGATGCCACCTTTCATATCCACTGCGCCAGGGCCAAATAACCGCCCATCTTCATCGATGCGTACCGGTCGCTCTGCTAGTGTGCCAATTGGCCAAACGGTATCAATGTGAATGAGGAACATAATTGGCTTACCAGGAGCGTCTTCGTGCCATTTTGCCAACAACATGTCGCCTGCTTCATCCAACGCATAGCGTGTGATTGATGAGGCCTGTAGCTCCTCAAATTGGCGCTGCATATATGCGCCAAGTTTATCTACCATAGCCTTATCTGCGGTGAAGCTCTCGTAACCAATTAGTTCTATCAATTGGTCTACCATATTCTGGCGGTTTTCTTGAAAATATTGTAACAGTTCGGACATACACAACCTCTATGTAGTCTGCTCTTATCGATAAGTTGATATGCCACTATACCGCCGACGCTGAATTTCGCGGCTGGTGATAGGGCGTATACGCAAATTGGGAGCGACGATAGGCGTGGTGCTGGACTTATGCTAAAAGGGACAAAGCGCCTCGGCAGTATATTTAGGATTTCTGCTGCCATAGCGATTTAATAAGTCTAACGCTTCTGGCTGCTCTTCGACGATGTCTAATACTGCTGCACAAGCCGTTCTGGGGCTATTGGTCTCGGTGAGTACATCGCGGAAAGCAACAGCCATCTGAATATAAACGGGCGCGTCTTCTAATTCTGGATAGTCCTCATTAATGCGCTCGATAACGCTGACAACGCGCGGGTCTTCGCTAATCGCATAAGTGAGCAACAAGCGATAGAGTGTATAAGCGGGTAATGTAACAGGCCCATCGTTGAACCAATAGCGCAAGTCTGGGTCATTGAGCGCTTGCTCATACAGGGCTGCCGCGTTGGCCGTTTCCATGCGCGATAAAAAGCGGTCTGCTTCATGGATGACCTGTATGCGGAAGCGAGGCGGGTCTAATTGCACGATAGACAGTATATATTCTTGCCCGTTCCAGTCATAAATGTTGACGCCAGTGCGCAGCGGGCCAGTGGTGCGCGTGCCTCGCGTATCTAAATTGAGCACAATTTCGGCCACTTGGTCTTGGTCAATATCGTTGAGCGTTGGTAGTGAGAAGTTGCGCACACCACCTGGCAATAGGCTGACAAATCGCCCCAGTTCTTCATCCCATGTGAGCACTTGTGTCTCGAATTCGCAAGTGTCTTCGGCCTCGCAAACGGTGGTAGCGTAAACCAATTCACCCTTGCCATCAAAATTCAAATCGCCCAACCAAACCACTTCAGGCGCTTCACCCTCGTTGACCGCTACTTGATGGCGCAGCTCATAACGCCCATTTGTGCAACCGAAAACTTGTAGATAGCCCGCATTTGGCGGCGCATTGAATGTCAAAACAATTTCTGGAATGCCCTCACCAGTCAAATCAACATCAGAGCGCAGGATAGTGTCCTCTCGTAATAAACCCCAATCATCGCGCAACTGCTCTCTCAAAGCGGCAACAGAGCCGCCCGCTGTTAAAAAGCGGGTAATTTCATTCGCCACACCTTCACCACCTAAAAGTAGGTTAGGGCGTTCGCCTAAGCTCACATCATGGTTGGCGGGGCAGGCAGCAAAATCTGGTGTTGGGGTGGGCTGGTTCGCCAACGCTGCCACTGTTGCCGGATTGGCCAGCGGTACAGTTTGACCAGGAACAGCCGTAATGGGTGGGAGTAGTGCTTCATATTGCCGCCCGACAGTTACAGTAGGGAATGGAATGACCGTGGGTGTAGGTGGTGCTGGCACACGGGCACAGGCCGCCAACAAGATAATAAGTAAGAAGATAAAACCATAACGCGGGCTTGGCATAAGACGACTCGCTGTGATTTTTACGCCATTCATTCACAAGTATTTTTGCAATGCCAAGTATAGCGGTATCGCCCTTTGCCGCAAAGTGTGCATCTAATAAATAGAACGAGGGGCGTAACTGTTGCGCCCCTCTTATGTCCGTACTATTTAATGCGTTCCGTCTTCTTCTTGCAATTGCTTGATGAGTTGCTGGTCTTTTTGCAAATTGCGGAAGCGCCAGAAAATGCTGGCGGTATACGCGCCTAAAATCCCGAAGACGACCACCAGCCCTAAGTATAGATATTCCGCGTTCTGTGGAATGCCCTCTGTTGGCATGACTTCCTCCTATTGTTCCAGCAACTTCGCTTTAAGTTGTTCGACACGCTCAGCAGCGTTTTGTAGCCGTACCCGCCACCAGATTAACGTTAAGGGGAGGAGCACACTCCAGATGAATGAGTTAATGCCCAGCGTTTGGCTAATTGTGGCAGACATCGTGAAGCTGCCCTCGGCATCTGTTGCCGCGCCCTGTGCAGCTACTTGTGGCTCAATTACTACAGGGTGAATGGTGTCGGGGCGAACACGGATAATGACCAGCGTGAAGATGACTGTGCTCATCGCCAGAATGCCATAAATTGAGGCGAAACGCCGCCGCAATTCGCGGTTTTCTATACCATTGCGCAGCATGAGGTACGCGGCATAGGTTAGACACATGATGGCGGCAGATGTTAAACGCGGGTCCCATGTCCACCATGTATTCCAGATTGGCCGCGCCCAAACCATGCCAGTAATTAAGTTGATGAGCGATAACGTGAAGCCAACTTCAATGCCTGCCAGTGCTAGCGCATCCCATTTTTCCTGCCGCTTCCACAGGTAAAGCGCGCCGCCAACCACACCAACGGTGAAGCCGATGAAGGCTGCTGCGAACGAAGAAACATGGAAGTAGAAAATGCGTTGTACTTCGCCTTGGGTTTCATCTGTGCCGACGACGAATAGCGCCACATATGCGCCAAATAGCACTGCCAGCACAGTGATGACGGTCAATCCTTGCAAAAGACGGGTGCGCAGCGTCGAACCGCTATCGGAGCGTTCGCCTTTTTGCTGCATGGACATCTCTTTTACAGCACTCATGTCGCTGTACTCCTCACTTGTCTCTAGATGGTCGAAATCTTAACATATCTACAAAAATCTGCCATAGTGATTTAGCTTTTACTCTTCCACCACATAGGGGAACATCAATAAGCACATCACCAGATAAATAACATCAATGACCAATAACACTTGTGGCCATGCTTGCCATTGTTCTGCTGGTGCATCAGCGATGATACCATTACTCGCCCGTACCGCTGCCAGCAATAACGGCAATACCACGGGGAGCAT
>DAOTWU010000522.1:0-4864 GCA_034435735.1 Anaerolineae bacterium
AATCCAGTACGCCCTTGTTTTAGCGGAGGAGGGAGTTGTTCTAGTAAAGCCATAAGCCCTTATCAAAAAGAAAGAACCGCAATCCCATCGAGGATATACGGACAGAGTGTAATGTATGAAATTATAGCTGAAGGCACGGGAGGGTACTACGGTTAATCTGAGTGATCAGGAGCATGCTCCTCATCAAAAAGGGCAATTTCCTGTAAAGCCTCTTCAAGATTATCGGTAAAGCGCAACATATCGAAGATATTCCGCAAACCGTATACACGGCGAATGAGATTCAGCAACGAAGAGAGCAACCTCGGCGCACCAATAAAAACAGTCAAAAGCTCATTGGGCGCTTTAAAGGTCATCAGTTCGCGAATATGGTGCACACCAAAACCATTTGGCAAGGTCGGCTGATTATTAAAATCTAGGATGACATGAACGCCATGCGATACGGTTTTAGCCATTTCAACTTGCTTGGAAATAGCTTCATGCGCCTCTTCCCAAGACCAATCACCAAGAACTTTTATGTAAACAATAGTATGGTTATCATCGAGCCATTCAATACTATAGTTAGCCATTTGAACTCCTCCACTGCATTAATCATATATTACAACATAACCTTACGTTATGTTATGAAATTTCTATGAATTTCTTGGAGGGGAAAACAGAGAAAAACAAAATAAAACACCATAGTAGCTATAGCAGCTCTATAGTGCATTAAAGAGGCATCTAGCGGTTTAGTATTCTATATAGCGCTTCCAGGCATCTGGCCCATTACCAATCGCCACCACCAGATAACTGGTGCGCGGTCGCTTTGGCTCCCAACGTAGGCGCATACCAGCTTCATGGTGCAAACGATTGCCCTTGCGGTGATTGCATGAAGCACAAGCGCAAGCCGTATTCGTCCAGGTATCTTTACCTCCGCGCGAACGCGGGATAATGTGGTCAATAGTGAAATCGGATTTGGAAAGCACACGTCCTTTTTGAATAGTGCCAGGCTGTGCGCCACAATAAATACAAGTGAAATTATCACGCACAAGCACGCCTTTACGGCTCCAATGTGTTCTACGACGGGGAACATTCACATAATAGCGCAAGGCTATTACAGAGGGGACAGGGAAATGCTCTCTTACGGTGCGGAGAAATTTACCGGTCTCCTCCACAACCATGGCTTTCCCCGCCAGTAGGAGACTAATGGCACGGGGAACTGAAATAACTGCAATCGGTTCCCAAGTATTTCCATTCAGCAAGAGGACGCGGCTTTGTAAAGCGCTCTCGCCGCTTGACACAGGCCAATCCCTTTCTTCTCAATGGCCATTTGTGTGTTTCTTCACACAATTTATTATAGCACCAAAATCATGAATGCAACTTTAAGTGTTAAAAGGCAGCGAGCACGCTGGGCCAACACTCTTTAGACCATGCGCGTGATACGCACCCGCTACCTTTATAACTATAACGGAGGTTGTGCACTCTCGCATCTTAACTCCGACAATTTCAACTCAACTGCGCTTTACCACTTCGCTTACAATACGCTTTTCAACTCGTCTGGGTTATAGCCGTTTACGCTTGATAACAATACATCTCACCCGGTGTTACAAAGTAGCATTCTGTGACGGTCATTCATCTTAGTTAGTGACCGTCTGTACATATCTCCAGTAGGTTGGAGGCATTTACAGAGCGGCCATGTTTAGGTTTTTGTTTGTTCCGTGAACCTTCACCAGATTTCACGACACACCTCCTCTCCTACGGCCAATTTTTATGACCTACTCCGCCTTTTTGAGGGCGGTAGGATGGTTCATTAATCGTAGCGATGGTTCGGGCATGGAAGCATAAACGCCTTCACCATCTTGTTGCTCAATTTCCTCTAAGGTCTGCTGAGCCGTATACACAATATCCTGCAATAGCCCAACAAGTTGATTTCGATCTATCTCGCATGCTTCATCTAAGCGATTTTCGCTAGCGGCTGAATGTAACGCATCTAACACATCGAATAAGGCTTCTAGGCGCGTGTCTAAACCAAGCTTTTGAATCGAGAGTTTATGATACTGGGCCATGAGAAACACCTTTCTACGGTGTATTTAAAACATAAAACAAAAAGGACGTGAGACTTTTCCTACGCGGTTAGCCTCACGTCCCTTTAGTTCATTCTTCAGGGAACATCACAGGAGTTTTCGTCCTTTTACGGACATCGCTTCCTCCTATGAGGCCAACTACGCACGCTATCGCTACCATCATCAACGAATCCAGCAACATCAGCTGCATTCACCGCATATGCACCATAAGGCAATAGGATAGGCGCATTGCCCCAAATGGTGACATTCGGTAGGCGCACTTCACCCATGGCGGGTGTTGTGTGCGACACCGTGGGCAAGCGCAAATCGGCGGTGGCTTTATTGCCGGGCATGTCGCACGCAAAACCGAAACCGAACACGCCTTCGGTGATGGTGTATTCAGTTGTTTGGTTTGCGAACGATAACGTCAACATGGTACTTATGCACCCTTCTCCACTGAAGTTTGGTTGAGCATTGCCAGAATACTTTCGCCGGTAATGAACACACGGCGCATACCGCTAGGCTTGCTCACTTTAAGATGCCCCTTTTTAATGAGGCGTTTTAGTGTGCTCAGACTGATACCGAGCGCTTCTGCAGCTTCTTGTCGAGAATACACTGCACCAGGCTCGATACGTAGCTTGGTTTCAGTCATCGAAATCCATCCTTAGCTTGTCACAACCCGCCAATGTAAATACAGCGGGGTGGTTTCCACCACCCGATACAACTTTTAACATGCTTCAAGTGGTTCGAATCCAGTATAAGGTTAACACGGTTTGCTAAGGCCGTCAAGAGATTAGGTTTAATTTCAAAAAATTACAAAGTGTTTTTAAGGGTCAAAAAGGCCCGTTTGTTCTAAATATCACACGCGACAGGGCTTGACAGAATGTGAAAAAAACGGCTATGATGACGCACAAAGCGTTGACGGAGACAGTCCACATACAACGCGCCGACAGGGAGTAACGGTCATAGACTGAAAGCCGTTACCGGAAACGCGGTTGTGGAATTCCCTCCCGAGCTGAGCGGTGAACGGCGCAATAGCGCTCAGTAGTCGCCTCCGCCTACCCTGGCGTTACTAGGGAAGCCCTTAATGGGTACCGAGTGCGACGCTATGGCAACATGCGTCGAAACGGGGTGGTACCGCGGGAGTGTATATTGGCGCTCTCGTCCCTGAGTGGACGAGGGCGTTTTTGATTTTATAAACAGGGAGGACGTATGCTTGAAGCATTAGAGGCGATGCAGGAAGAGGCGCTCGCTAAACTAGCCAACATACGCGATGAGGATGCACTAAAAGCTTGGAAAAGTGAATACCTTGGCAACCGTGGCGCAGTACGCCAAATGTTAAGCCAGATTGGTTCGCTACCACCAGAGGAGCGCCCAGTATTCGGCAAACGGGCGAATGAAGTGCGTGATGCCCTACAGGCGGCATTTGACGAGCGGGAAAACGTTATACGGGAAATGTTGCTGGCGCAAGACCTGGAAGCTGGCCAAATTGATATTACGCTGCCAGGGCGCAAACAATCAACGGGCGGGCTACACCCCTCTACCCGCACCCTGCGCGAATATTATCGTATCTGGGCGGATATGGGCTTTCAGGTATTCCGCAGCCGTGAAGTTGAAACCGATGAATACAATTTCGGTCTATTAAACTTCCCTGAAGGACATCCGGCGCGAGATATGCAAGACTCGTTCTATACTGATCAGCCCAACGTCATCTTGCGCACCCATACATCACCGGGGCAAATTCATGCCATGCGCACACTAGGCGATAACGGCACTTTGCCAGTGCGGGTGATTTTGCCGGGGATGTGCTATCGCTATGAGCAAATCACATCGCGCAGTGAAGCGCAATTCCATCAGGTTGAGGGATTGGCCATTGGGCGCAATATCCGCATGAGCGACCTCAAGGGCACGATTGCCGAGTTTGCGCGTCGCTTCTATGGCGAAAATGCGCGGGTGCGCTTCCGTGCGTCATACTTCCCCTTCACCGAGCCGAGCATGGAAATCGACGTTGAATGCTTCTTGTGTGGTGGCGAAGGGTGTTCGGTATGTAAGCATACTGGCTGGTTAGAGATTGCTGGCGCAGGTATGGTGCATCCAGTAGTGTTACGCAATGGGGGCTATGACCCGTCTCAATGGTCTGGCTTCGCGTTTGGCATGGGGCCAGAGCGCGTCACAATGCTGAAGCACAGCATCTATGACATTCGCTACTTCTGGCGCAATGACCTGCGCTTCCTTGAGCAATTCTAATCACGACTAGCAAGTAATCACAAGCGGAGCAAAAGACCGATGCGTATACCTGTATCCTGGTTGAAAGAATTCGTTGACATTGATGTGCCAGTAGAAATCTTGGCAGAACAACTAACGTTAGCTGGCCTAGAAGTGGCGCATATTTATTATATTGGCGTACCACAGCAACACTTCGAGAATGTGCGCTGGCCGACATCTGACCATCTAGTGTGGGATAGAGAAAAAGTGCTATTGGGAGCAATCCGCGAGGTTAAGGCACACCCTGATGCGGATAAGCTCGTGCTGGCGATGGTAGATTATGGTGCTGATGAGCTTGAGCAATGCGTTACTGGCGCGCCCAATCTATATGAGTACAAGGATAAAGGGCCATTAGATACGCCCCTGTGGACAGCTTTTGCGCTAGAGGGCGCAGAACTGTGGGATGGCCACAGCGAGACGCCCAAACGCCTCAAACTCAAAGGGCGAAAACTGCGCGGCATTTATAACAAGAGTATGGTGTGCTCTGAAAAAGAGTTGGGCATTAGCGATGAGCACGAAGGCATCATCTTGCTAGAAAACCGCGAAGGTTTTGCACCTGG
>DAOTWU010000523.1:0-13114 GCA_034435735.1 Anaerolineae bacterium
GGGCTGTTATACCACACCCTTTACAATATATTGCCTGGTTTGCGCTTTTTCCGTGGGCAAGAACGGGCAGCATATTTATTTGCCAACAGTATGGCTATCCTAGCGGGTATTGGTGCAGCGCACTTAATCACATGGGATGTATTACAAGACTTCAAAGCAACCCGACAAATCCGACGCGGGTTATTAGGATTAACATTAGTCACAGGCATTATTGCTGGTGGTGTTCTTCTGTTGTGGCTGGGCAATAGCGAAGCGTATGGCATTTATCTTGAACCAGTGATATTCAGCTTCTTCATCGCTGCTGGCTTGCTGTTCGTTTTGCCATGGTTTTTACAAGCCCCCCAGCAAAATTTGCGAGTGATAGTTTTCGCGGGATTTATCGCCTTTGAGTTATTGTGGTTCAGCATTGACAATAACAACTTTGAGCCTATTCCACCCCAGCAGCAATTATCCATGACACCGCCACCAATGGTGCAAGCAGTACTCGATGATACTGATGGGATTTTCCGCGTGGATGGGTGGCGCGGGCTAACTGACAATTATGGCAGTATGTATCATGTTATGGATATGCGCGGCATTAGCCCGCTATTTCTAGACGGACCGCATGCCATTATCTATTTCAATTTCGTCAATAATCGCCCTGCATGGGAAGTATTCGCGGTGCGTTATGTTTATAGTGGGCAGGATACTTTAGGTGTTCCGACAGAAATCGTGATGCAAGGGCAGGATAGAGATGGTGTGGTTTACCTGCATAAGCTCCTCAATCCGCGCCCATTCGCGCATTTGGTTTACCAAGCAGAGGTTTTGGATAGCAGCGAATTCGCCCGCGAACTGTTGCTCTTAGAACCACGTTTCAACGCTCGCGAGGAAGTCATACTCACCCAAACACCAACACTGGATTTGCCAGAAACACCGCCAGAAAATGCTGGACAAGCGATTATCACACACTTCGCACCAGAAACATTTACGATTGAAGTAGCAACGCCCGAAAATGCCATCCTCAGCATTGCCCATCCCTATTACCCAGGATGGCAAGCAACACTTGATGGTGAGCCCGTCGAGATATTAGAGGCTTATGGTGCACTTTCTGCAGTTGAAGTGCCACAAGGTGAACATACAATCGTCTTTGTATATGCGCCCAATAGCTATAAATTGGGGGCGGTTATCAGCCTAATCACATGGAGCATGTTAGGGGTTTTGGCAATCATAGTTATAGGGCGGAAGGTGAATCATGCAATCAAGCAATGAATTACAAAACTGGTTCATGCGATTAGATAAACGCATTTATGCCGCCATTGTGGGTATCGCTATTGGGTTACTCGGCGGGGGCATTGCCCTACTCATCATTCTGACAGACCCGTTACTAGCTATTGCTGCCGTAATTGGAATTTTAGCGGCGTTATACATACTCACAGATGTGAATGTCGCGCTTTATGCCCTCATCAGCATCTTATTGCTGCTCCCTTTCGGCATATTTCCTGTAAAGATAGGTTTTAAGCCAAGCCTAATCGATTTAAGTATGGGCGCATTCCTGTTAGTTTATCTATTCCAATGGATGACAGGGCGAAGACAACAGCTGCGATTAACGCCCGTTCATCTTCTACTTGCGCTCTATATCGGATGGCTTCTGCTGACATACGCATTGGGTTTGCGCTATGCCATGCCTACGCAACGTAACATCCGCGAATTTGGTGGGGTCATCCTTGCAATTGGAATAGTTTTTGTACTGGTTGATTTGTTGCGTGACCCTAAAATGCTGAGGCGGCTCATCTGGGTTATTTTCATTGGCATTGGGACGCAGGCCCTTATAGCTATTGTTCTTTATGCCTTACCTGACCTGACCGCAGAAAATATTCTCGTTCGTCTGGCGGTACTGGATTATCCTAATGGCGGGGTTATCCGCTACATCGAAGATAATCCCGCTTTAGGAGAGCGCGCTATTGGCACATGGATTGACCCCAACACGCTGGGCGGAGTGCTTGCGGTAGCGGCAGCAATGTTGACACCACAAGTTCTCGCTAAAAAACCCGTTCTACGATACCGTGGACTGACTTTAATTGTGCTTGGACTGGTGGGGATTGCGCTCTTCCTCACATTTTCGCGCTCATCGTTTCTCGCTTATGGGGTTTCATTATTCGTCTTAGCCATAGTGCGTTATCGAAAATTGCTCCCCGTCCTAGCAGTTGGTGCGGTTTTGTTCTTCATTCTGCCCCAAACACAGGCCTATGTAGACCGCCTTATGCAAGCTTTTGCTGGGGCAGATTTAGCAACACAGATGCGTATTGGCGAATGGACAGATTCCTTGCGTCTTATCAGTCGCTATCCGATTTTCGGCGTTGGCTTCACGGGAACGCCCGAAATTGATATTTATACCGATGTTGCCAATATGTATCTCAACATGGCCAATCAAATTGGGTTGATAGGTGTAGGCGTTTTCTTAACTGCAATGGCAGGGGTATTTATTTATGGTATTCGAGCATGGCGTTATGCGAAACAAGATGAGGAGTTCGACGCCATTCACCTTGGCTACCATCTTGCTTTATTAACGGCGCTGGTTAATTCAATCGCTGATTTATATTATTTCAGGCCAGATTTTCAGGGGCCAATTACATGGTTTTGGCTTGTGGTTGCGCTATGTTTAACCAGCTCTCGCCTTGCATTAGAACGCTATCGAAACACAGAATCTAATATTGTCAAGTCGCGGGAAGTCTTGTAGCATTGCTAGCTGCACAATCTATCTATTGACTTTGCTTTCCGCTCCACACAGCATGTCTGATGCTGATGGGGGCAAACCCGAGGGAAGGAGATAACCCATACATCATGAATCGTGAATACGAACTCGCAGTTGTATTTCGTGTCGACCCGAATGAACAGGTCATCAATGAAGCTATTGATGAAGTGAAAGCTTGGGTTGAAGAGAACGAACAAAGCAAAGTTACCAACATCGACCGTTGGGGACGGCGTCGTCTCGCTTACCAGATTAAGAAGCAGCGTGAAGGCTATTACGTTTTCTATACGATTGAAGGTAGCCCGTCATTTTTGCCGGAGCTAGAGCGCAATCTGAAGATTTCCGAAAAGGTTTTGCGCTACCTCGTCGTACGGAAAGATAGCTAAGCTCATCCTGAGGATATCGTCATGGCGCGCGGGCTGAACAAAGTCATGATCATTGGCCATGTTGGGCGAGAACCGGAAATGCGCTATACACCTAGCGGGCGTCCGGTAACAAGCTTCAGTGTAGCAACAAGCCGCACATGGACTACGGCTGACGGAGAACGTCGGGAAGAAACCGAGTGGTTTAATGTGGTCGCTTGGGGCACACTGGCAGAAATCTGCAAAACGCACCTGACGAAAGGGCAACAAGTTTACGTTGAAGGCCGTTTACAAACACGCGGCTGGGAAGACGAAAACGGTAAAAAGCACTTTCGTACAGAGCTTGTGGCTAACGAGATGATTTTACTTGGTGACCGCCGCAACGCTTATGACGATTATCCAGAGGATAGCGACAATCCAGAGGATTACGCCTTCTAACTTCTAAATCTGACGTATAGCTATAACACGAATTTCAGGAGCAAATATCAGTGAGCGAGAATGAAACCCCACAAGCCGAAGTGGCTAATGAAGCTGCTGAAGCTGTAGAAGAAACCAAGAGCGAATCGACACCGAGCAAACCGAGCCGCTCAGACCGTCCTCGTGGGCGGAATCGCCGTCGTCGTTCCCGTCGCCAAACCTACTACTGCCCTGATGGCAAGTGCTTTGACTACAAAGATGTAGATACACTTAGGCGCTATATTGCTGAAACGGGCAAAATCAAACCGCGCCGCCAAACACGTGTGTGTTCACGCTGCCAGCGTGAATTAGCGCGTGAAATTAAACGGGCGCGTTACCTGGCATTACTGCCTTTCGTTGGTGGGTTCGAAGACTAATCGTCTGTACACCCATTGTGCAGAATATTGCCAACAACGGGGCATAGTATCTACCAACTATGCCCCACTTATTGTGACACATCCCTGCGGATGTTGTATTAGAACAGATAAAACGCATTAAAATCATGCGGTATTGAGAATTGATAAGCATTTATATTAGGAGCTGAGCGTTAATATGGCCAAAAAACGCCAGACCACCGGCACGCCCAAAAGACGCAAAAACATTGCTGCCGAAGGTTCAGAACAAAATCAGCCTAAGAAAGCAGCTGAATATCGTTCGCGAGCAGAGCGCGAAGCCGAAATTCAGCGCCTTATTGTACGTGTTACCATCGCAGCATTAGTTATCATTGCTGTGATTGTGGCTGTCACATTTGTGATTGACCGTGTCGTTTTACCCAGTCAGGCCGTTGTGACAGTTAATGGTGAAACTGTTACAGTACGAGAATTTCAGGAACGCTTCCGCTTTGAGCGGCTACGGATTAACCAGCAATTGAATAACGTTGTGAACCAGCTGCGTTCCTTCGGTATGGATGACAACCAAATATTCCAGCAGCTACAACAACAACCGCCATATAGTGACTGGTTAAATGAACTGAACTTCCCCGACCAGCTAGGGCAGCGCGTCATTAACGATATCATTGACGATTTGCTCATTGAGCAATACGCTGAAGCGAACGGTATCACTGTAGACGAAGAAGCTATTGAAAATGCCCGTAGTGCATTTTTCAACTTTGAGCCTACAGCAACTGCACTGGCTGTCCGTGATTTAGAACCAACTGAGACACCTATTCCCACCGAAACGCCAACACCTTATGTCTCTCCGACACCAACCTCTACACCAACGCCAACAGCTACACCAGAAGCCGAAGCAACAGCTGAGGCCACTGCTGAAGCGACAGAAGCCGTTGAATTACCAACACCACTGCCAACGCCAACATTAAGTGCTGAGCAAATCCTTGAAGATTATCAATCTCTCGTGGATAGCTATAACCAACTTGTTCGCAGTGGTGCGGATGTAGACCAAGCATTTATTGATGATTTCTTCCGTCGCTTGGCGTTGCGAGAAGCAGTACGTGAGGCTATCGCCGATAGTCAGGAAATCTCAACTAACGCAATCTGGGCAAATGTGCGCCATATCCTTGTAGAAACAGAAGAGGAAGCACAAGATGTGTTAGATGCGCTAGCTGCGGGCGAGTCCTTTGCTAGCTTGGCGCAAGCTGTTTCGCAGGATACAGGAAGCGGCGCGCGTGGTGGTGAGCTAGGCTGGGCGCCTATTGATAACTATGTGGAAGAATTTGCCAATGCTGTCGCAGAAGCCCCTATCGGTGAAATCGTAGGGCCAGTGCAAACGCAGTTTGGTTACCACATCATTCAAGTGCGCGCACGTGAAGAGCGTGAACGCGATGAAATTGATATGGAAACCGCAAAAGACCGCGCTTTCTCAGAATGGCTGCAAGCCTTCCGCGATGACCCAAGCAACGAGATTGAAATTAGCGACATCTGGCTGAATTACACATCATAAGCCAGGGCTAATAACTTCACCAATCGAAGCAGCGTCTAATTTCAGGCGCTGCTTTTTATTTGGTTAGATAACGAATCGCCTACGTCGCTGAGCTTACTCATTGCTAGTCATTACTGGCGTGGGCTATAATGCTCAGCATGATTAATCGACATATTGCCAGACTAGAATCACAATTAGAGCGGATGGTAGAGGGGGCTTTCTCTAATTTACTGGGGAAAGCACTTCGTGTGCAAGATATTGCCCTGCAATTGGCCAGAGAAATGGAAGTGCAGGCCAAACCGCTAGTTGGACAAGATGCATCGCTTGTGCCTGGGCGTTATATCATCTATATCAATCAGGAAATTTATAATAAATTAGGTGAACAAATCCCCAGCATCCATCATGCACTGGTGCAATATATCACTGACATTGCAACGAGCTATCAATATCGCTTCGCCCATACACCTGAAGTGCTGGTACAGGGTGATACGAAGTTGGAAACGGGAAAAATCCGCATAGTGGCTCAAGAAACACCTTCCCCCAAAGAGCATACTGCCGTTATGGAACGGGTGGATGCAGAAGAAGAGAATATCCCATCCAATAATCCTCAATTGCTTTTAGATGGGGAAAAACCCATTCCTTTGCGTAAAAGTATTGTCAATATCGGACGCGGTAGAGCAAACGATATTGTTATTGACGACCCGTATGTATCTAGGCAGCATATTCAGTTGCGGTTACGGTTTGGTGTTTACACTTTATTTGATACAAATAGCCGAACAGGCACGTGGGTCAACGATGTGCAAGTACAGGAACATGCGTTGAAATCTGGCGATGTCATACGCATTGGCCAGACCAGACTAATCTATCTCGAAGATGATGAGGCATCCAGTGGATTCATGGGAACCACACAATCAATGGACCCCATTGGATAGGAAGCAAGTGTGGAAATAGAAATTGTGTTGTTTACTTTACGGGTTGTGGCGGGTGTTGCTTTATTCGCACTTTTTTGCGGCCTTATTTATTTTCTGTGGCGAGACTATCAAGGTGCGGCAACACAAGTTGAAGCACAACGACGCATATATGGAGCACTCGTTGCCCTCACAAATGAAGATGGCAGTAGCCGTCAAGAAGAACAACGTTATCCACTGTTGATGCGCACAACTATCGGGCGTGCACCAACAAACACCATCCAAGTTCTAGATTCGTTTGCTAGCTCTGAACATGCACTTATTTATTTGCAACAGGGGCAGTGGTGGCTAGAAGATAGACGCAGTAAAAATGGTACACGATTAAATGGAGACGATATTACAGAGCCGGTCGTTATCACGCATGGCGATATTATTACGATAGGGAATATCAATTTTCGGCTAGAACTCAATTATTGATTATTTTAGAGAGGCTGATTCATGGATTTAGGATTACAAGGCGCAAAAGTATTGGTAACTGCAGCAAGCGAGGGGCTAGGAGCTGCAACAGCCCTGCAATTTGCGTTAGAGGGCGCGCAGGTCGTTATCAGCAGCCGCAATTTGGAAAAACTCCAGAAAACAGCCGCTGAAATCAACGAACAAAGTGGCGCAGCAGTATTTACAATAGCAGCTGATGTTACGGATATTGAAGCCACACAAAAGATGGTGCGCAATGCAGCGGAGATGTTGGGAGGATTGGACATTGTTGTAACCAATGCTGGTGGTCCTCCTGCTGGTGTATTTACCAATTTTGACTTACAAAACTGGCAAGAAGCGACCCAACTCACATTACTGAGCGCAGTGAACATTATTCGAGAAACCCTGCCCTATTTACGTCAATCCAAACGTGCAGCCATCTTAACTATCACTTCAATTGCGGCTAAACAGCCTGTCGATAACTTAACGTTATCCAATGCTATACGCCCAGCAGTTGTAGGATTAACCAAAACGCTTTCACAAGAATTAGGTCCTGAAGGCATTCGTGTCAACAGTATCCTGCCAGGTATTACAGACACATCGCGCGTCAAACATCTTATGCAAACACGAGCAAAGAAAAACGGTACGACTGTTGATGAGGAATACCAGCGCGCGAGTGCCAATATCCCGCTACGTAGAATTGGCCAACCAGACGAATTTGCCCGCGCTGCGGTTTTCTTATGTTCGCCCGCAGCAAGTTTTATTACAGGTGTAGCGTTAACTGTTGATGGTGGGGCAACTAAATCAATTTTTTAAAGAGTGTTTATTTCACACGATAAAAGGAGTTCTCCATGAGCACTGAAAAAGTTGAAATAGGTGTTATCGGTGGCACTGGCTTATATGACATGCCGGAAATTACGGATATTACAACTGTAGATATAGATACCCCATTCGGAAAACCGAGTAGCAGTATTCGCATTGGTACATTGCGCGGTAAAAGGGTAGCGTTCTTGGCACGTCATGGTGTGGGGCATGTTTACTCCCCCAGCACGGTGCCATATCGTGCCAATATTTATGCCCTTAAACAATTAGGGGTTCGCTTTATCATCAGCGTCAATGCAGCAGGGTCTTTACGAGAAGATTATGCACCTGGTCATATCGTAGTGCCAGACCAATTACTTGACTATACGACACATCGGGCGCGGTCATTTTTTGAGACTGGGCTGGTTGCACATTTATCTGTCGCTGAACCATTTAGCCCAGAAATGCGGCAATTGCTCATTGAAGCCGTAAAGGAAGCTGGAGGAACAGTTCATGAAAAAGGCACGTTCCTGGTAGAAGAAGGTCCTCGTTTTGCGACAAAAGCAGAAAGCCGTCTTTTCCGCTCTTGGGGTTGCGATTTAATCGGCATGACTAGCTGCCCTGAAACTTTTCTTGCATTAGAGGCGGAAATTGCCTATGCAACAATGGCGCATATTACTGACTATGATGTGTGGCACGAGACTGAAGAACCAGTCACTGTGGAAATGGTCATTAAGACCATGAAACGCAACCTCGATGTAGCACAAAAAGCCATTGCCTTGGCCGTAGAAAAATTGGATACACAAGCAACCTACCCTTGCCACACCATACTTGACCAGGCTATCCAAACATCGCGGGATAAAATTTCACCTGAGATGACAGAAAAACTGCGCGCGATTGTAGGGCGAGCGTTAGGGCTGGATTAAAGGCTAAAGCATGCAACAAGAACAAGCTAAAAAGCCTAAACCGCTAAAATGGTTTTATCTAACAAGTAGTGTGTTCCTATTCACCAATACCCTCTCGCTATCATTACAGGGTGATGAGGCAATTTTTACACGCTACTGGTTACCTTTGTTAGCGTGGCTGAGCTGTGTTATGGTTGCATACTATTTTACTCGCCGTAGACTAACCAATTATGACCCGCTATTGCTGGCCATACCTATGTTTCTGAGTGGATGGGGGCTCATTGTCATTGCACGGCTAGAGCCCCCTTTCGCTCTGCGGCAAGCACTATGGATGGTTTTAGCTACGGCGGCTATGCTATTCTTTGCAACGACACCTTATGTATTACAGTGGTTGAGGCGGTATCGCTATATTTTACTTGTGGGCGGGTTGGGGCTGCTCTTAAGCACCATTCTGTTAGGACAAAACCCCTCACAACAGCCTGGTGCACCACAGTTATGGCTTAATCTTGGTGGTGTTTACTTTCAACCTTCAGAAGCCCTAAAAATTATACTTGTTGGGTTTCTCGCTAGTTACCTTAGCGAACAGGCCACTATTCTACGTCATGAACGTCTGGGCAAGCGGGGGCAACTATTGGCGTTATCGCCGCGCATTGCTGGTCCAGTGCTGTTAATGTGGGGAATCTCTATAGTCATTCTCATTTGGCAAAGGGATTTAGGTACAGCGACACTGTTTTTCATAGTATTCCTCATCTTGCTCTACGTAGCCAGCGGTATGAGTTGGATACTATTTGGCGGGGCAATACTCGTCATTCTGGCGGGGATTATCGCCTATTTTGCCTTTGATGTGGTTCAAACAAGAGTAGATATTTGGCTAAACCCATGGCCAGAAGCAGATGGGCGCGCCTATCAAATTGTGCAAAGTTTGATGGCTTTTGCATCAGGCAGTGTCTTTGGGCAAGGCATCTACCAAGGTGCACCAACATATATTCCAGTTATACACTCTGACTTTATCTTCGCTGCTATTGCAGAAGAATGGGGACTATTGGGCGTTTTGGTCACTTTAGGTGCGTTTGCGCTACTCACCATTCGCGGTTTGCGGGTGGCCATATTGCTACAAAAACGACCGTTCTATAGTTTGCTCGCTACCGGATTGAGTTTGCTATTAGGGATACAAAGCCTATTAATCACGGGAGGTGTATTAAAAATAGTGCCTTTGACTGGCGTCACCCTGCCCTTTTTAAGTTATGGCGGCAGTTCATTACTGGCCAGCTTCATCATGATTGGTCTTTTATTACGCATTTCCACAGAATTGGATACATTGCGCTAATGTTTACCCGTGAAATAGAACGGCTGGTTCGCCTACTCCTTATTATTTTCATTCTCGTTGGTTTTACCGCAGCATATTGGGCAATATGGGGACCCGACCAACTTTTGCCACGTGAGGATAACCCGCGCTTAGTGCTCGCAGAAGCACGTATACAACGCGGCAACATATATGACCGTAATGGCACGCTTCTGGTACGGTCAGTCTCAGATAAATCTGGATTTATAAGCCGAGAGTATCTTTACGAAGCGTTTTATAGCGCGTTAGGGTACTACAGTTTGCGTCATGGCGTCGGCGGGGCAGAGGCTGCATATAATGAGATTTTGCGGGGTGATGATTTACCAGTAGATTATTTTCGCCAATTGCTGCACTACCCTCGTCAAGGTTCAGACATTCAGCTCACATTTGACCTTGATATTCAGCAAACCTTAGCCCAACTCATGCGCGGGCATACCGGAGCAGCCGTAGTCATGCGTGTACCAGATGGCGCAGTTTTGGGATTGATAAGCGCTCCGACATATAATCCTAACTTACTAGATGAGCAATGGGACGAATTGCGAAACGCACCTGATGACCCGATTTTTAACCGTCCATTACAAGGCCAGTACCAACCCGGAGGCATGTTACAACTCCCACTAGTTGCAGCAGCGCTCTTAACTGGACAGTCTGTTGATGCACTATATGATAACGGCACACAGGCCGTCATTGTTGACAATCTCGTAGTTGGGTGTATACAACGGCCAGAACGTACAGATATTTCACTTTATGAAGCATTTTTATATGGTTGCCCTTTTCCATTTGTTCAAGCGGGACAGGCAATTGGTCAAGAGCGTATCTCACGCATTTTTGAAACATTTAGCTTGAATACACCTGTTAGTATTCCCGGATTTGTTCCTGAAGAACTAGACGGCGAAACTGAACCAACACCTGAATCAACACCAGAAATCACAACATCTTTTGAAGAATTTTTATTGGGGCAAGGCAATCTAACAGTTAACCCGTTCAACATTGCCTTAATCCTAGCAGCAACGATTAATCATGGTGATGCCCCTCAACCTTACGCACTGTTAGCATCTAAACCGCCCTTCGATGATTCATGGTCTATTGTAGATAATAAACGCCCTACCCTCGCTTTCATGACTGAAGAGTTAGCACACCAGCTAAAAGCGTTTTTACAGAGTAATATACAACAAGGCGCAGCCCAAATAGCGTATCATGAGGGTTGGGATATGGGCGGCTATGTTGCCCGCGCTTTCTCTGGTGAAGGAGCAGAGTCGTGGTTTGCTGGATACATTTCCAGCGACAATGGGGAAAATAGTGTTGTCGTTGTGATTGTACTAGAAGACATTGACAACCCACAGCTGGCGGCTCAATTGGGCGGAGATTTATTAGCTCATATCGCACAGAATGGCAGCTTGTTAAAAAAACACATTACACCGTATTATAAAAGCTATATTCTTCAGGAGTTTGGTGCTAAATACCATTAATGCCGTATTTAGGGATATATACGGGTATATGTGGGTAATCAATCAAGAGATGGATTAAAGTATTGCTGTTAGGAAGTCTTTTCATCTTCGTTTAGATATTGGCTAAATTCTGATGCTTATAATCAAGTTGTAGGTTCGGAAACGTCATGTGTATCGGGTCTTACCCCAGGAGAAATCATAATGCCTAAACCACGTATTTTCTCAACACCCTTTTCAACGATATATTCACTATATGTTCAAAAAGCGGAACGTAAACAACGCAGTAAAGAAGAAGTGGATCAAATCATCTGCTGGTTGACTGGCTATACTCAAGCAGGGTTACAGCAACAAATCGAACAAGAAAATGACTGTGAAACCTTTTTTGCCCAAGCGCCCGCCTTCCACCCCAACAGTTCGTTGATCAAAGGTGTGGTTTGTGGGGTACGTGTAGAAGAAATCGAAGATCCTCTGATGCAAAAGATCCGTTATTTAGACAAGCTGATTGATGAACTCGCTAAAGGAAAGGCTTTGGAAAAGATTCTGCGGAAATAAGTCCTTTGTATTTGAGACTAGTACATTGATGTTCGGATGGCGGTAGTTACAAAAAGGCGTATAGGAAGCAAAGGTGCTACTATCGCCACATAATTTGATTTTATTACATCAATGATGTGATGCGTTCCGCTTCCATTTCAGCAATATCTTCTTCAAACGTCTCTGGAAATAGGCGCTTACGGAAGATAACCGCAGTCAACATGCCCACTACTACACGAAACCACTTATGGAAAAAACCTTGAAGTAATGCAGCAAACGCCGCCGCACCAAGCGTTAATTCAGGATGTTGCGGTGCAACCAAGGCTACAAGTAGGGTACTGGTAGAAATTTCTGCGATGCCCGCACCATTAGGCACAAAACTGAGGGCAGCAACGGCGGCAGTAATTCCCACAATAAACATGGCCTGAAATACCAAAGTTAAATCCAGCGGTAAACCAATACCATATAGCACAATAAGGAAGCCTACAGCACTGGAGAGATATACGCCCATGCCCATCAATGTAACAGGGATAACGTGACGTAATTTAAATATCTCGCGGCTACTCTCATAGAATTCGAGTAGGGGTTGGTAAAAACGGTTTAATAATGGTATACGCCGCAAAACGTTGAGGCAAAAATATGCCAGTGGCGCAATTTGCACAACAATTAACCCAGCAGCTAGTATTGCGCCAGAAGTTAGAATTAGCGGTCTATAGGGAGCAAGATCAACATTATCGCTGGCAAGCAAAACAGCTATCACTAAAACGACAATAACAGCAATCCCATCAACTACCCGCTCAGCAATGACAATCGGCGCGCTACGGGCTACAGGCACCCCAGTTTTCCCTTTAAGCAACACCGCCTTTAACAACTCAGCCACTTTGCCAGGACTAACAGCGAAAATAAAGCTGGATACAAAAATAACGATGCTATCTAATAAACTGATTTTGTCGCGAGCATCAATAACGCCAAGATAGTAGTGCCATTCTAGAAAGCGAAAGATGCCAACAAACGTCTGCGCAACAGCAATCAACAGGATGAGATGAAGGGGAAATTCACGCAGATATGAGAGCATTTCGGCGGTGAGTTTGCCCTCATTATCAATCACAAGAAGCAACCCGGCATAAATCACCACTGCCAATCCCAACCCTAATAGGATACGATTGCGGTATTTGCGCATAATAAACCTCTAATCCAAACGATTTAGAATAAGGCCGCATTTTAACAGCCACATAAGGCAGTAGCTAGGCTTATCAAGCGTAGGGCAAACAACGGTTAACC
>DAOTWU010000524.1:0-3388 GCA_034435735.1 Anaerolineae bacterium
CGCACGGCATAAGCCACTGAAGCGGGCATACTGCCGAGATGCACTGGAATATGAGCGGCTTGTGCCACCATCCGCGCCTCTTTGTCGAACAAGGCGCAACTAAAATCTAGCCGCTCGCGGATATTGGGGCTGAAGCTGGAGCGGCGTAATGTGACGCCCATTTCTTCGGCAACGGAGGCGAACAGGTTTTTGAAAACTTCCAGGCTGATTGCATCAACGGTGATTTTGTCACTCATAAGTTTGGTTGCTTCCCCCTTGTTCCGTTACACTTGGGCAGTATCTTCTAAGACGAGATTGCGATAGCCATCTACATATGCCTTCCACCCTTCAGGAATATAGGTGGTGCAATCAAGTTGGAAAATCAGCGCCGGGCCAGGAAAACGAGCGCCGGGAATGAGTAACTCGCGGTCGTATAGAGCGAGGCGCTGGCCATCTGGCGCTGTGCTCAGGCGTAAAAGCGCATCTGCGCCGCTATTATCTTGCACAGGCTCCGGCTCTATTGGCGGTTTCTCGATGATGCCAATCGCCTGTAAGCGCAAGTTCACCGCTTCTACTTCGCGGTCACGCAGGGCATGGCCATAAGTGCGTTCGTGGGTTTCATGAAAAGCCTCAACGACCTGTGCCTTGATTTTGCCAAAGCTCAAAGAAACAGGTAGCTCATAGGCCTGCCCCTCATAGCGCATCTCTAATATAGCGCGAAAACGGCGCTGCTCTTTAGAAATGCCTTCCCTCTTCAAATCTTCATGGGCATGACGCATCATATCAGCCATCATCACGCGCATTTCTGCTACTGAAGCAATGGTCACCGGGCGCATCACTGGACGGCTATACTCCAGCACAATATCAGCCACAAGTAAGCCAAAAGCACACAATACACCTGGATAACGGGGGATGAGCACACGCGGCATTCGCAAGCTACGCGCAACATCACAAGCATGTAGCGGCCCTGCCCCACCAAACGCCACCAGCGTAAAGTGGCGCGGGTCATGCCCCCGCGAGACAGAAACGCGACGCAAAGCACGGTTGATGTTGATATTGGCCACTTCAACGATACCAGCTGCTGCTTGTACAGGCGCCACCCCCATTTGCTTAGCGAGTTGTTCCATCTGCTTTTGGGCATCATCTAGCTGGAGTGGCATTTCGCCGCCGAGAAAGTGCTCAGGGTCTAGACGACCTAAAATTGCATTGGCGTCACTCACGGTGAGTTGTTGTCCACCACGCCCATAGACAATGGGGCCGGGGTCTGCACCAGCGCTCTCTGGCCCAACGCGCAACGCCCCACCCGCATCAAGGCGGGCGATAGAGCCACCACCAGCGCCAATAGTTTCAATATCTAATAAACGGAAACGCAGCGGCAAATTATCAATCTGGGATTCTGGTCTATGTGCAGGACGCCCAGCAAATAACGCAACATCGGTTGAAGTGCCCCCCATATCTAGCGTAACGACATTATCATAGCCAGCTAACCGCGCTAGATAATGCGCCCCAATGACGCCAGCAGCGGGGCCACTGAGGGCAGTTTGCACAGCCTGTTGGCGCACAGTAGATGCGCCAATGACCCCGCCATCGGATTTCATGATGCGTAAATGGCAAGACGCGGGCAAAGCTTCAGCAATCTGCTGCACATAGCGCCCCATAATTGGGCGCACATAAGCCTCTAAAGCTACGGTGCTGGCGCGTTCATACTCACGAAATTCTGGCAAAACATCAGACGATAAAGCCACTTGCCAATCTTCTAACAGGCCGCGCTCCCGAATGCGGTCACGGATAGCTTGCTCATGGGCGGGGTTCATATAGCTGAATAACAAACAGACAGCCACCGCTTCAACTTCCTGCGCGGCAATATCATCCAGAACTTTATCCAGCGCCTTCATATCTAATGGCTGGAGCACTTCTCCCTGAAAATCGAGACGCTCTGGAACGTCATAGCATCGCTCACGCGGTACAAGCGGCGCGGGTAATTGGGGGTTGAGTGCATAAAGTTGGGGGCGGTTCTGGCGACCAATGAAGAGCACATCACGAAACCCTTGTGTGGTGATAAGCGCAATTTTTGCGCCCTTGCGCTCTAGAATGGCATTCGTCGCCACAGTAGAGCCATGTGATACTTGCTGCAACGTCTGCAAAGTTTCGCCTGCAATGGTACGCAACCCCTGTAGCATGGCTAATGCAGGATTTTGCGGCGTACTAGAACGCTTATGAATGCGCAATTTGCCATTTTCATGAAAAACAAAATCGGTGAATGTACCGCCTATATCAACGCCAACGTGCATAGTTCATCTCGATGAATGCGAATGATCATAACAAAGCGGTATTATACCCTGTACGCCACCACTTACCAACGCACCACATAAAACGATAACACATTTCGCGGTTTTGCTTACTTTTCGCCTCTAATGAAAAGTCTACATTTTGTTGATAGTGCTTTTACGTTTTGCAGAAATTTCTCTTATATTGACGCCGTATGATAGGGGCGAATTCGAAACAAGGACAGGTACGGGAGGGAGAGACGATGGCTGTGATGACACGTCGTAATACACCTTTAATTGACCGCTTCATTGAAGAAACTCTACGCAATTTTGGCGTTGAATCCAATGGTGAGCGTCATTTTGCTTTAGCACTTGATGTGCATGAAGACAATAACGCCTATACCATCAGCACCGCATTGCCGGGTGTGAATCCGGAAGAAATTGATGTTCAGCTGCATGACAACGTGCTGACCATTTCCGCTGAAGTCAAACGCGAACAACCTGCGGAAGGCAGCCGCACACTGATTCAGGAGCGTTACTATGGCCGCTTCAGCCGTAGCGTGCGCTTGCCAGAACAGGTGAAAGCAGATGCCGTTGAAGCCACTTATGAAAACGGTACTCTGAAGTTGGTTGTGCCGAAAGCTGAAGAAGCGCAACCGAAGCAGATTCGCGTCAAAGCTGGTAAAAGCAACGCATAATATCAATTGTATTCAGGACGCTCAAAGCGATAACAGGGCGGGCATAAACAGTGCCTGCCCTTTTTTACTTCAATAACCCCATATAACGACCTATAATTTGACACGGAATTTACTGCATTCACCTAAGGAACATAACATGCAACGTCGATTGATTATTTTAGGCGCGATATTCGGTTTTTTGAGTGTGGCACTAGGCGCATTTGGGGCGCATGGCTTACGCGACATTTTAGAGGCTAATGGGCGGATTGATACCTACCATACAGGCATCAACTATATGATGATTCATGCGCTAGCCATTCTAGTGACAGCTTGGCTCAGTGAAAAATACCCGCAACAGCCGACACAATGGGCTGGTTATAGCTTCGCCGTTGGTATTGTGCTTTTCAGCGGAAGTTTATTGCTACTGTCCATCTTTGACTTAGGATTTATGGGGGCGATAGCACC
>DAOTWU010000525.1:0-9904 GCA_034435735.1 Anaerolineae bacterium
CACTATAGGTGAAGTTGTTGTCATATGTTGTGGCTAAATGATCAAATGCTTGTGTCATGAGATATGAGCAACGGGGCGAAAATTCGGGATAAATGACATTCGGATAACTTTCTATTTCCCGCTATACTATAAAAAAGAGCCAGAAAGGAGGTCTACTATGGTTGCCTCTGATAAATCGGTTCGCCAACCTCGTTGGACTTTACACGGTGCTAATGGCGTGTTAGAGGTTTTCGATGACCGTCTGTTAATTCGTCGTCGCGGGCTAGATGCTGACCCAGCCCGCACAAGCCGTGATGAAGTGATTATTGTTTACTACCGCGATATTGCCTACTTCGATATTCAATGGACTCCTGTTGATTACCCCGGTAGCGCCTTACTACAGTTCACATTGAAAGACCGCGCAGCAGGCGCAATACGCTTCATTTTCGATCATGAACATGAACAAGTCGCGCGCAGCATTGTTGAATATCTTGATGACAAGCTGCACAGCCTCTATGATGTCGATTGACTGACATCCAACCGCTCTATTGTTATCGTGTCGGGGTGAATAGGTTCGCCCCGATTTTCACGTTCATGCTGTGTTAAACGCATACCCCAGCGCCCAATTTGGGCGTTCAGCCACATTTTTAACTGGCGCAAAAGCGATACATTTCCGTGCGTTCTAGCGCGATGTAACGCCACCTCATTCACCATCCAGCGCGTTGCAAAGCGATAAAATCGCGCGCTATATCGCCCCGCAATGGTCAAATCGCGGTCGGCATTATCTGCCCATGAACCACTTCGCAAAACACGACTTTCCACTTCTGCATAGAACGGCGTGCCTTTAATCGGGTAGGCCACTGTGGTTAAAAAGACATCGGGATTACTGATTTTTAAGTGTTTGACCGTCTCTTCAATATCTTCGATTGTTTCATCGGCATATCCCAACATGATGAACATGCCTGTTTCAATGCCATATTTTTGCAGCAGATGGGTCTTTTCCTGCACATCTTTCACATTAACTCGTCGCTGCATACGGTCTAAAATGCGCTGGCTACCGCTTTCGCTTCCATTCCATAGACGGTAGCAGCCCATCTCTGCTAACTTTTGCACCACCTCTTCATTCAGTCTGTCTGCCCGCGATATACACTCAAAGGGGATGCGCACCCCGCGTTTTTTCAATTCTTCCGCATAGCGGAAAAACCAGCGGTAATTAATGGTGAAAACATCGTCTGCGTACCAGATTAAATCGGGATTATAGCGCTCTTTAATCCATAATAGTTCTTCTGCCGCATCTTCTGGTGTGCGGCGGCGGTGGGTGTTGCCAAACACACTATGACTGCACCATGTGCAAGTATAAGGACATCCGCGTGCGTGTATCACCGAAATAGAGCTTTTTCCATGATGTTCATGCCATACTTGCATATAGCGCTCAATTTCAATCGCTTCTCTATCTGGCCACGGATGTGCGCTTAAATCTTGAATAAAGGGGCGTGGTGGCGTTTCTACAATTTTTCCGTCGTCACGACGGTAAGTAATCCCTTCAATTTGTTCTAACGCTTGTAACCCATGTTTAGCTAAATGAGGGATAAGCGCTTCTAGTGTAAGCTCTCCTTCTCCCCGTACAACAATATCTGCTCCATGTGATAAATATTCGGCGGCGTAATAGGGCGGGTCTGGCCCCCCAACTACAACAGTAATGCCTTCTTCTTTGCACCAGCGCGCCATTTTTAAGACATTACGTTTGGTCATCATATTGGCGTAAAGCCCAACAATAGATGGGCGTTCTTGCCGTATCAAGTTTTTGAACGTTGTCCAGTCAGAAAAAGTGGCGTCAAAAATCCCGACATCGAACCCTTTAGACTTCAGATAAGATGAGATGTAAAGGATGCCCAATGGCGGATATGGGCGCATCACCTGTAATTCATGCGGGTCTTCATAGAGAAAATAAGCGTGTGCCAGCAGAATATCCACCGTTATACCTCCAGCCGCATATTGGGTAATTGTGTTGGCTCATGGGGGAGCGCCGCCAACTGATTGAGTTTCATCTGCGCTAAAGGCAAAGTGATACGATGGTAAATCATAGCCGCTATTTGCCGTATGTTATGCGGTCGCCATTGGCGTGGGTTACGTAACCATGTGCCAAGTGCCTTCCATGTTTTTCTAGAGCGATAATCTTTGTGCACAACGGTATGTAGTTGTCGATAAAACTCTGTGCGGAATGGGCCATGATAGAGCATCGCTAAATCCTCGCTATCGTACCAGTTTGCTTTTTCGCCTAACTCACTGCGCACACGCTCATAAAAAGGTGTACCCGGCAACGGATAGCTGACGCTGATACCAATATCATCTGGCATTAAATCGCGCACCATCTTTAATGTCAGTTCAATATCGTCTCGTGTCTCTCCTGGATAACCAAATTGCAGGAAAAATGCTACTTGTATGCCATGGGCTTTTAATTGCCGCGTCGCTTCGTAAATTTGTTCAACCGTTGTGCCCTTGTCCATTGCATCGAGAATTTTCTGGCTACCGCTTTCCGCGCCCACCCACACTATTTGTGCGCCTGCACGGGCAAGGGCGGGGATAGTCTTCCCCCGTAACAACAAGTCAACGCGGTTCAAACTCTTGAATGGAATATGAATGTTTCGAGCCTCTAATAAGTCCGCAAATTCTTCTATCCAGCGGTCTTGAATACCCATAATGTCATCCATAAACCAGATATGGTCTGGCTGAAAATGCTCCTGTAACCATGCCATCTCTTCAACAACATTTTCGGGGCTGCGCACGCTGTACTTCTGCCCCCAAATGGGTTTGGCACACCAGTTACAATGAAATGGGCAGCCCCTCGTTGTTATTAGATTCATGCTGTAGTAACCGTGATGTTCTAGCCAAATTTTCCGGTAGCGCTCACGGTCAACCATATCCCATGCCGGAAATGGCAACGCATCTAAATCACGAATGACAGGGCGGGGCGGTGTTTTGATAACGCGCCCATTATCTAAATAGGCGAGGCTTTGAATATTGTATAAATCGTCATTTGAAATACTATCTAGCGAGGGAAATTGGTCTAAATAGGCTACCAATTCCGCCAGCGTCATTTCACCTTCACCAATGAGCACAAAATCCGCCCCACGCTCCAGATATTTCTCAGCGTGGTCCGTCATGTCTGCCCCAGCAACAATGACAATACAGCCATATTGTTTGGCATAATCAATCATCTCAAACGCTGCTTGACGCATCCGTAAAAGGCTCATCTTGCTCAGGTAATTGAAGTTATCTTCGTAAATTACGGCATATCGTGGGCTGTATTTTTGCAAAGCCGCGCCCCATTCATGCGTGTCCGTTGCCAGCATCGCATCAAATAGCGCCACATGATAACCCTTTTCCCGCATGTAACTGGCGGCATAAAGCGTACCCAATGGGGGATAGGGTTGCATGGCTTCCCATAGTTTATGATCGAATCGCAGGTAATAAGATTGACCAAAAAGAATGTCGGTCATATTGGGCCTCTTCTATAGTCAGGTTAGGGGCTTGCGCTTGCTGTTTATATATACGCCTCGCTAGGCGACGGTGGATTGCCTTTGGGCGATTGTTTGTTGCGCCTTTGATGGTGCTGATGGATGAAAACATGCGCATGATGGCTATATCGCCAACAAGGGGGATACCTTTGCGAACTATAAGTGCGATGTCTTCTTGGCGTTTGGGAAGGGGGTTATTATCAATCACAGCTTGCTCTGGATAAACAAGAAAATCCGCTACCATGCCCGCTACCAGTGCTCCTCTCTGTTTTAATCCTAATGCCCGCATCCCCTCCAATGTAACACCCGCTAACAGCGCTTTACGCACAGGCTTATTGGCCAACCGCCATGCGATATGCCATTCATCCAACCAATCGCCATCTGCTGTTAAACGCGAATCGCTTCCTAAAAAAAGCCTCCCCCCATGAGCAACCCATTGCTCTACTTTGGCTGTTTGGCCTAGTAAGTACAAATTCGTTGATGGACACCACACTAGCCCTTTTGTGCTTTGTGTGGCTTCATGCAAGTCTTCTTCTCGTAAGCCGACACCATGTACCAGCACAGTGTTTGCGCCTATACAGCCTAGTGTCTTCAAGCGCTGGTATTCTTCTGCTGCTATTGCGTCTGTCCCTTCAGCCAAATGGATGAACCAAGGGATATTGGTAGGCGTTCGTTGGTAAGTGTGTGAAATTTCTTCGGTTGTATTGAAGTGTAGTGAATGTGCCCATCCATATTTGCGGGGAACATATACAGGAAAATCGGCGTGAAATAGCGGGCGATGAGGTGGGCCATGCTGAAAAACCGTTAATGCACCACACAGCAAGTTCTTCAGCCCACCATGCCAAAGCCGTGTTTTTAGTGGTTGTGCCCGTAAAGATGCGAAAGGCTCTTCGTTCAGGCGCTTGTTAACATCCTCTCCCCACTGATGGGCATTCTCATAATGTTCCTGAAAGCGCGTGCGAGGGTAATGGTTTAATTCAAGGTGATCATGAGCGTTGAGAACTGCGGGGAAAATTAAATGCCCATCCAAAGCAATAGTTTGGGCGTGTGATATTGGCGGCACAATTTGCCCATTTTTAACGAATAAATCACGTTGTATAAAATCCTGCACTTGAGGCGACCAAACTCGGGCGCCTGTAAAGCGGTATGATGCCATAGGATGCGCTTTGGATGACCTCTACACACTTTAACTATAAACATCTCCGCTTAATCAAGCAACTGATAGAGGTAAAAACAGGGCGCTACCGAGCACCCTGTAGGCTAATCATTGCCTAATCATAGTTCGCATTGAGTGAGGGGATGGACTTTACCGCTTCTTCTCCCAGTTTATCCCGCAACTTCTTCCGCAGCTTTGGGGTTTCTTCTGCCCATTTGTTGCGCAATTCCTCTTTGGATGAGCGACGGCTCGTCCCCGCTGGTGTTAACATGCCACGTGCAAAAGTCGGTGCACTGGTAATGATCCGCGTAACATCAGCGTGGCCGCAGGCAGGGCAGGGCGGCTTTTCTTCATGGATGCTATGTTCTGCTTCAAATTGATGCTCACATTTTGGGCAACGATAATCATAACGTGGCATATCCACCTCCTACAAGAACTCTATCTCTAATTATACGCGCATTTATCTTAACGTTTTATAGATACTTTCTCATATCACGCTTAAGTGAGGCGGATACGTGGGTTCAGTAATGCATAAAGCAGGTCAGCGATTAGATTGGCTGTTGCAAAGAAGAAGATGACAACCATTGTGCAAGCTTGTAATAGTGGGATGTTTTTCTCTTCTACGGCCTGTATCATTAATGCGCCTAATCCAGGATAGTTGAATACATTCTCTATCACGACTAGCCCGCCAATTAACCAACCAACGCTGATAGCGATAATGGTGATAGTGGGCAATAGGGCGTTGCGTAACACATGTTTGAAAATGACGGTTCGTTCTGGCAACCCTTTTAACCGCGCTGTTCGCACATAGGGTTTTTTCAACTCATCAATTACCCCAGCCCGTGTCATGCGTAAAACATAGCCTAACAATACCAGCGTTGCTGTTATCGCGGGTAAGATGAGCACCCTTAACCATTCACCTAAGGTGTAATCATCTTGTACAAGCGAAGTTGTTGGTAAATTGAGCGCAGGAATTCCCAGCGCTATCACGTTGATTAAAACTAAACCAGTGACAAATTCTGGTAAGCCTACTACTGAGAGCGATAATATGGATATGATACTATCAACCCATGTGTTTTCTCGTAGCGCTGCGATAACCCCAAGTACAATTGATAGCGGTATAGCTATGATGAGCGTGACTATAGCGAGACGTAAAGAGTTTGCCAAACGGTTCATCACCAGAGGCCGCACCGATGGATTGCCTTGGCTAAATGATTGCCCCCAATCTCCAGTTAAAAAGCCGCCCAGCCAGCGCCCATATTGCGCCAAAAGCGGGTCATTAAGCCCAAACTCTTCTCGGAATTGGGCGATAGCTTCTTCAGAGGCATCCCGTCCGATGATTAATCGCGCGACATCGCCAGGCAAAAGTTGCGTTAATGCAAAGATAATGACTGAGGTTACCAGCATAGTAACTACCAACAAAAATAGCCGCCGCACAAGGTAATTAGCCATGGCTTTGCCTTTCTGGTTCAGTTTGTTGCAGTTGCACTAGCTCATCTACGGGGATATGGCAGCGGATAAGATGGCCATCACCTGCATCTTGTAATGGCGGCGCTTCTCGTTCGCATATATCACCAATTTTTCTTGGGCAGCGGGTATGAAAGCGACACCCTTTCGGCACATCTCTAGCGCTGGGTATATCTCCATCTAGCCGTATGCGTTGGCGGCGCAATGTCGGGTCTGGTAGTGGAATAGCGGAGAGTAGGGCTTCTGTATAAGGGTGAGAAGGTACGTTATAAACTTGTTCGTTCGTGCCTTCTTCTACGATTTCACCCAGATACATCACCACAATCCAATCTGCAAGGTAACTAATGACCTCTAAATCGTGAGAGATGAATAGATACGACACCCCATATTGTGCCCGCAAATCTTTCAGCAAGTTTAATACGACGGCTTGCACGGAAACGTCTAGGGATGAGGTTGGCTCATCGGCCACTACAAGTGCTGGGTTCATGGCGAATGCTCGCGCGATTGCTATCCGCTGTTTTTCGCCCCCGCTGAGTTCGTGTGGGTAGCGGGTCATGTATTCGGGTGTCAGGCGCACGGATTGCAACAGATTGATGACACGCTGCTCTATTTCTTGGCGGTTTAGCCGCCCTTCACTGAGACGGCGAATAGTTCTAGCAAGAGCTTGCCCGATTGTTTGGTAAGGGTTAAGGGTATCGTTCGGGTTCTGAAATACCATCTGTAAATCGCGCAATGTTTGGCGTTTGCGTTCGTGTAGGCGCAAGCTGATTGGCACTTCACACAGTTCAATTTCACCTGTATCAGCAGGTTCTAACGCCACAATTGCCCGCGCTAGTGTTGTTTTACCGCTGCCACTTTCCCCCACAAGCCCTAATGTGGAACGTCCACGAACGCGCAAGCTTGCATTATCGACAGCGTGCACGTAGCTAGTTTTCCTGCGCAAAAGGCGGTCTAAAAAGGTGCGATTGCCGAAGTATTTGCGAATACCCTGCGCTTTCAATACATATGTGGCTCTTGGTGGAGCAGATTCGGTGGTAATTTCTTGCTGTTGTTCCAATTGTGCTTCACCACTAGCAATATCTTCCCATCTCCAGCAGCGAATGGTACGGCCATCTGTGGTGGTCTCTAATGGTGGTTTTTCCGTGAAGCACTTATCAATTGCTATTGGACAACGGTCTGCAAAAACACAAGCCTGAGAGCGCTCCGCCAATGATGGAGCGACACCGGGAATAGTATGTAATCGCGTGTTTTGCCCATGTGCTGCACTGGGTAGGCTGGCCAGCAGGCCATAAGTATACGGGTGGCGGGGTTGCGTATAGAGCGCCTCAACAGGTGCACTCTCCATAATTTCGCCACCATATAAGACGGTGACATAATCACAAAGTTGCGCCACTGTACCTAAATCATGAGAAACATATAGCGCCGCAGCTTTATGTGTCAAAATTAGTTCGCGGAATAAGTCTAGAATGACGGCCTGCGTGGTTACATCAAGGGCGGTCGTGGGTTCATCTAGAATAAGCAAGCGCGGCTCAGTGCTTAAGGCCATTGCAATCATTACGCGCTGCTGCATCCCGCCGCTCAATTGGTGGGGATAGCGTTTTAGGACTTGCTCTGGATCTGCAATTTTTACTTGACGCAGCATTTCTGTCGCATGTTGCCATGCCTCAGATTGGCTGAAGCCCCGATGTAACCGCGTCACTTCTGCCATTTGCTCGCCAATGGTAAATGCTGGGTTGAGTGCTGAGAGTGGGTCTTGCGGGACAAGGCTAATGCTATGCCCCCATATCTGCCGCATATCTACATCGCTTAGCGGAACTAAATCGTGCCCTTCAAAAAGAATTTCGCCTTGCTTGATGCGGGCGTTGCTCGCCAAATAACGCATAAGAGCCAACCCTAAGGTGCTTTTACCGCTGCCACTTTCGCCGACCAGCCCATGTATCTGCAACGGCTCAATGCGTAATGCCACATCGCGGATGGCATTTTGCCACACTTTGCCAATGCGATATTCAATACTCAAACCACGTGCTTCAATTACAGCCATAACGCTTTTACTTTCGTGTTTATGGTTCTATGCGTTGTCATAGCGGAAGTAACGCCGTAGGCCATCAGCCATGAGGTTTATACCGATGATGAGAACAGCAATTGCCGCGACGGGAAACCACAGCGACCATGGCGCTTGCTGGTAGACGGTTAATCCGCGAGCATCCAGCACTTGCCGCCCCCATTCTGGCGATGGTGGTTGAACGCCCAGCCCCAAAAAGCCTAATGACGCCACCAAAAAGATGGCATACGAGAACCTTAAAGCGCTTTCTACGGCCAAAGTGGGTAATACGCTGGGCAGAATTTCGCGGAACAGGATATAACTTAGCGATTCACCCCGCAGTTTTGCCGCTTCAACAAATCCCGCGTTTCGCACGCCTAATGTGGCGCTGCGAATGACGCGCGTCACTATCGGGGTATAAAGCAGGATGATGACGATAATCAAGCTAATACGTTCTGGTCCAATGTCCTCAACAAAGGCGCTTTCCATGCTATTGAGAAGTGGCACGATTGTTGTCAGCATGACCATAGCCAAGACAAGCGCAGGTATGGCTAATAAAATATCCACCGCCCGCGATATAATTTCATCAATCCAGCCACCAAAGTAGCCAGAGGCCAGCCCTATTGTTGTGCCTAATGCAACCGATAGTAGTGTCGCTATTGCTGGTAGCCCAACAGTTTCTCTTGCTCCCCATAACACACGACTAAATACATCGCGCCCCAATCTATCTGTACCGAAGAGGTACTCTGCACTCGGGGCGGTATTTTTAGGGCCAACGAGTAGTTTGTCAAAATCGTAAGGGGCAATATTGGGGCCGATGATGGCCATAATAATGAAACCTATAACAATGATTAATCCCGCCAGCGATAGCGGTTGACGCGCCATCTCTCGCAGGAAAAATGTAAATTGCGTCAGTGTTCGTCTCAGTAGTGAAGCAGGTGGGACCGTTGGCCCCACCTGTAAATCTTGTTGTGTTGTCATAGCGTCAATGTTGTTTTAACGGTTTACTGTCACCTGACGGAAATCTGTGCGTCCAGGGAAGGGGTGCATATCTAACCCTTCAACGCCATCCAGATATGCGCCAATGACGGGTTGGAAGAAGGGGATGATGTAAGCGCCTTCTTCGGCGAAAATTTCGCTAATTTGATGGAAGAGTTCTACACGGCGTTCCTGGTCAATGGTGCGCTGGGCTTCAGCGATAAGCGCATCCGCTTCTGGTGAACCCCAGTGTGCGCCATTCCACTGCCCGTCGCTTGCCCACGCCAGTGTGTAATACTCTAGCGGTGCAGCGCGTGTGCCCCAACCGGTGATGCCCAAATCAACTTCTAGCCACTCATTATCGGCATAGTAGATATTTTCAGGACGCACCAGCACCTCAACATCAATACAGCCCTCTTCCCATTGTTGCTGTAAAACAGTGGCGAGGTCAGCATAGTTGAATGCATCCACCGCATATAGCGTTGCGCTAACACGTTCTTGCCCTGTTTCGGCGATGAGTGCACAGGCTGCTTCTGGATCTGCCGTTACTTGGTTGGCGTCACCACGATCATTATAGAATTCACCATATAACGGGCCAACTGGATCGTTATTGCCAATAATGCCGCGCCCATTTAATAGCAGTTCGTTAATGGCGACTTTGTCAGTAGCCAGCTTAAAGGCTTGGCGGATGCGAACATCTTCGCCCAGATGCCCCTCATCAGAACGGATATGAATGGCGGGGAAGATGTTGGACGGCTTCTCTGT
>DAOTWU010000526.1:0-3190 GCA_034435735.1 Anaerolineae bacterium
TAACTGTTGCTCATTGACGTAAGTGCCGTTACTGCTCACAAGGTCACGTAATTCTAGCGCGTGGCGGCGCAGACGAATGGCGGCATGGCGGCGGCTTACACCAAGCTGGAACGCTTCGTAAGTGGATAAGTCTAAAATGTTCTCTGGTGATTCCTCTTCATGAGATAGACGCCCCAAAATTAAATCTTTATCCGGTGTGAAGCGTAGGCGGATGAATTTTTTCTGACGGGGCAATTCTATCCGCAATTTCATCTCTGAGCTGAAGTAGCTACTACCGAGCTTATAGCGCCCTTCCCGCGTTTGGGGTATTGGTGTGGTCGAAGCTGTTACCCCGCCCTCTTCTGCTAGCTTGTCGGTATCTACGCCGCTAGCGAGATTAGTGCCACATTTAGGGCATATCTTCTGTGTGATGGGAATATGGATTGAACAAACGGGGCAGGCATAACGGTGTATGGTTTGGTCATGTTCATTGGAGTTCACATTATCTACAGTGTTATTCGCATTGTCATCGGTCATTGTTGCACCTAAAAACCACCCTCCGATGTTCAGCTTCCGCTGATTAAAGCCCATTATAACGCATGATAAATTTCTCGCTAATAATCAAGGTTATAAAACTGAAACAAAAGATTAGATTTAGCTCTTGCTTAAAAACTAGCTTATTAGCCTCGTTCACGGTGGGATTATCACGATATTGCTGACGCGATTAGTCGTTTAAGGGTATGATAGACAGTAGTTCACGGGGACAGTGAAGAGAGTTTTGATAATGCCAGATATTTTTATTTCTTACTCCCGCAAAGATAAAACCTTCGTCCGCCGCCTTCATGCCGCTTTAGCCGAGCGAGGTTTTGATATTTGGGTTGATTTTGAAGATATTCCCCTCACGGCAGATTGGTGGAAAGAGATACAGCAGGGCATTGAGAGCAGCAACGCTTTTGTGTTCGTCATCAGCCCGGATTCTGTCGTTTCGCCATATACCCGTGATGAAATTCAGTACGCTGTCGAACTCAATAAACACTTTGTGCCAGTGCTTTACCGTCCCTATGAGGGGCAAGTTGACCCCAACGATGTCCACCCTTCTATAGGCCTGTATAACTGGGTGTTCTTCCGCGAGGAAGATGATTTTGAAACCAGCTTGCAGGCGTTAGTCGATGCAGTCACCACCGATTTAGATTACCTGCGCACCCATACCCGTTTGCTGGTTCGGGCGCGGGAATGGGAAGAGCGTGCCCGCGAGAATAGTTTGCTGCTGGATGGCATTGAGATTTACGAGGCCGAAAAGTGGCTAGAAGCGGCGCAGAACAAACAGCCAGAGCCAACGCCCCTCCACATTGAATATATCCACGCCAGCCGCGCCTACGAACGGGCGATGCGCCGCCGTTGGATCATTGGCACGAGCGTTACATTAGTAGTGTTGGGGTTGGCGGTGCTGTCCTTCTGGCTTTTCACACAGGCCAATAACAACCTGCAACTGGCCAATGTGCGCGGCACACAAGTTGCCCAACAAGCCGCCACTGCCGAAAGCGCTTTAGAATTGGCGCTCATTCGCGGTACTGAAGTCGCCCAGCAAGCCCTCATCAGCGAGGTGAACCTGCGAGAAGCGCAAAGCGCACAGGCGCTACTCGCCGCCAGTAAATCTGGCGAGATGCTGGCCGCAGGGCAGGACGAACTAGCGCTTTTGCTGGCGCTAGAAGCCTTTGAAAATTATCCCGAAATTTACCGCGTAGAGGCACAACAGGCCTTATTGAACGCGCTCAATCGCAGCACCCACGTTGTCGCTGCCCTCACATCAGAAGAGCCGCCGGGGGGCGCACGTTGGAATAACAATGGCAACCGTCTGCTAGTTTGGGCGGGTACGGATGCCGTGATTTACGATGTTGATGGCGCAGAGCCAATCCAGTTAACCCATAATGGCGATGTGCTGGGCGGCATTTGGTCGCCAGATGGGGCGCACTTGCTAACATGGGCATCTGACCAGTTTGCCTATTACTGGTCGCCCGATGGCACGCTGCTCACTGATTTGAAGCACGAAGCGACTATTGACGGGGCGGCATGGTCTGCTGATGGCGCCCATTTCGTCACCTGGTCACGCGATAGCAGCGCCACAATTTGGGATGCCGAAGGCGGCTTTGTCGCTGAACTGCTGCATAACGATTGGGTGCGCGGGGCGGGGTGGTCGCCTGATGGTCAAACCTTGCTCACTTGGTCTTTAGATGGACGGGCGCGCCTGTGGAATGCGACAGGCCGCCGCCTGCAAACCCTGTTCCATGATGCGCCCGTTTTGGGGGCGGGGTGGTCGCCTGATGGCGCACATATCTTCACATGGAGCAACGCGCCTACGCGCTGTCAAGAAAATTGCGCCAACGTCCTGAATATCTGGCGGAGTAGTGGGCAACTCACCATCTCTATGCCTTATGAACAGCCAATTGCTGGCGCGGTGTGGTCGCCCGATGGCGCGCAAATACTGGTGTGGTCTGGCCATAACTTGCAAGTTCGGGGGCTAGATGGGGCAATTGGCGCAGAACTCACCCTAGAGGCTGATGCTGGCGGGGCGCTATGGCTAGATGATGGCGCTATCATCAGCTGGGGCTTAGATAATGTGCTGCTGCGCTGGGAGCCAGCTATTGGCGAAATTTGGCGCTTAGAAATGGCTGCCCGTATCGCCAATGTAAGGCCTGATGCCAGCAACGAGATGTTACTGGTGCGTGCAGGCGAACAAGCGGTTATTGTGGCGACCAATAGCGGCACGCCGTGGAGCATATTGCCCCATGAGCGCACCTTGCAGGGCGCGGGCTGGAGCACAGATGGCGAGTATATTTATACCCGCACCAGTGGCCGCACCTTGCGCATCTGGGATACGCTGAACCCTGTACAAACGGTTTTACCGCTGCGCAGCATCCCCCAGCAGGCGCTATGGTCGCCCGATGGCGCTTTTGCGCTGACGCTTTCGCGGGCGGGCGTGGCGGAATTATGGACGCTCGATGGCGAACTGGTCTTTGATTTGCCCCTGTCACAGGTGATTGGCGTGCGCTGGCACGAGAGCGACAACCAATTTTTAACGTGGTCACTGGATGGTGAAATACAAATCCGTGATACCGAGGGCAATTTGCTGCTTGATGTCACTGCGCGGGCGTTGCCAGAAAACGTGATATGGTCGCCCGATAGCAGCTATCTCTTAGCCTATGGAGACCGC
>DAOTWU010000527.1:0-3061 GCA_034435735.1 Anaerolineae bacterium
TGTTCGGCTTACTGAGGCGTCTCCCTCAGCAGTCCCGCCCGGCCTCTCTTTGACCGTTTGTTAATCTCCTTGAGCGCGCGAAACTATAGCACTATGGCATCGCACAGTCAAGGCCTGTTTTTGATTTTGTTGGAAATTCGTTTTTGCATACTCAAATACCATCGGGAGCAGTGAGTTCTTCATCAATATATATCTCTTTAGGAAGTTCTTCGCCCCTATCTCCCAAAATATCTTTAATATAAACTTCATCAACCAATATCTTCACAACCGCTGTTATCGGCACGGCTAACATGATGCCTATGAACCCAAAGAAAATACCGGAGATAATCTGCCCTAACAACACCAGTACCGGCGGAATGTTTAGGCTCTCATTAACCAACAGCGGGCTAATCAATTGACTTTGCACTGCCGAAACGCCATAAATAACAACTATAATCCATCCCACATTCTCAGGTGCCTGCAAAATACCAACAGCGATAGATGGAATCAGTGCAACAATCGGGCCGAAGTTGGGGATAAACGAAAGCAGGCCGGCTAATACACCTAAAGCAACCCATTGCTCAATCCCAATAATAGCGAGACCTATTGCTGTCCCCACGCCAGTAATCACCATAGAGATAAAAGTGACTTGCAACCACCCTCGCAAGGTAAAGTCAATCCGGTCTTTAATTTCACGAACACGGTGGCGATACCATAAAGGAAACAGCTTTATAATGCCTTCTTCATAGCCTTTGGGATCGGTGAGGAAGTACATACTCATAAAGAATATAATGAGCAGGCTCAAAACGGTATTTGCGACACCGCCAAGAACCGGTAAAACAGAAGTGCCTACCTGCCCTAATGCACTGCTTATTTGATTAACAACAGTATTGACCACTTCATTACTCAGACGCAATTCGCCCGAAACAGGCCCTAGTACGTCACGCAGGAAAGGAAAGGTGTCATAAATTTGGCCGCTATTCCACCATTGGATGAGCGCATCAATACCTCGTGGAATTTCCTGCGTGATAAGAATGGAAAATTGCTCTATCAATGATGGGAGAATTAATCTAGCCAAAATAATGAATAAAACCACCAATCCCACCAGGGATAGGAGAATTGCGGGAGTGCGACGAACACCATAACGCCCTAAAAAGCGCACTGGCATGGTAAAGAAAACCACTAAAATGATGGAGGCAAAAACCAACAGTAAAATGCTGCGAATAATCCATATGGCAACTGCAATCGCTATAAGGATTAATGGAACGACTAAACGATTGGTTGATGACCATCCACTACTAGAATTCTGCAAATTGGACATCAAGACCTCTTTTAAAATAAAGAATAAAAACCGGTGTATGTCGTTATCTTAACCAGTGTAACGAACCACCAACATCGTTAAATCATCAAATGGCGGTTGACCGGCACAAAAGGTTTCTACATCTTGCAAGATAAAATCACGCACTTCTTGAGCAGATTGCCCTGCCATTTTCAAAACAGCTTGAACAAGACGTTCCTCCCCATAATACTCGCCTTGGGGATTTTCTGCTTCAGTAAGGCCATCTGTGTAATAAACGATCAAATCTCCCGGCTGCATTTCTACATGCACTTCCTGCAAAGGGTTATCAGGGAACCAGCCAAGTGCACGTCCACCAATGGGCAAATATTCACAGCTTTTAGAAGCATGGCGATAAAGTAAAGGTGGGTTATGGCCAGCATTAACATGAACACTATTGCCATTAGACTCAAAAACGCTGTAGTACACAGTAACGAACATGCCACTATCAGCATCTTCTAGAATCAAATCATTGGTCTGGGCGATAGTGTCTATTGGTGTACATCCCGCATGGGCATTACTACGAATTAATGTGCGGGCAACCGCCATAAACAAGGCAGCAGGCGCACCCTTATCGGAAACATCGGCCATCACAACACCAAAGGTATTATCCGGCAAAGCAAAGGCATCATAAAAATCGCCGGCGACTTCCCGTGCTGCTTGCCAATAAGGCACAATCTCATATCCAGCTACAGCAGGCATTTGTTGTGGCAATAGACTGCGCTGGATTTCGCTGGCCATCTGTAGTTCACGTTCGAGGCGACCTTTTTCCACCGCAACCCGATATAGGCGGGCATTTTCAAGCGCTCGTCCAGCTTGACCAGCAACCAAACTCAACAAATCACGGTCGGCATCATTGAATGTGCCGGAGCGCATTGAAGTATCAACATAAATCACGCCAATGAGCCTATCCTGCACCATCATAGGAGCACAGAGGATAGCGCGCAAACCCCGCATAATAATACTTTGACCTGCTTCAAAACGGGTGTCAAATTGCGCATTGTTCGTTAGCAAGGGTTGGCGGGTTTGAACGACCTGCCCGACAATCGTTTTGCTATAGCCTTCTTCTTCCAACGTTTTGCCATCTATACCTCGCGCGACAAGTACACGGAAGGTGTTTGTCTCTTCATCCGCTAACATGAGGAAGCCACGCTGAGCTTTAGTCACTTCCATAACAGCATCCATGACATTGTCAAGCGCCTCTTCAAACTCAAGGCTCGAATTCATCAAACCAGAGATTTCATAAAGCGTTAGAAGATGTTCCGGGCTAAATTTCTCCGGTGCAGGCCCCTCTGTCATATCACACCTCATTTATATGGCTTCACAAAAAGCAGGTCTTTTGTGGATTAGTTTTCGTTTGATTATAACACCAAACCCGTCCATCCACTGCGCAAGGCGACAAACAATTTTGTTATAATCACAAGCCCCTGTAAAAAAACATTTTAATGAGGTGCACAATGCAGTTTGATGTAACCGTTTTTCCTAAAGATTTAAATACTGCAGCCCAATTGGCGAAAACGATTGAGGAAACCGGTTTTCATGGCATGTGGACGGCAGAGACGGCCCATAATCCATTCTTACCACTCACCCATGCCGCAAATGCTACGGAACGCATCCGGTTAGGCACAGCGATTGCCGTAGCTTTTCCGAGAAGCCCAATGGTAACAGCGCAAATTGCTTGGGACTTAGCTGCTCAATCCAACGGGCGGTTTATCTTAGGGCTAGGCACACAGGTGAAAGCCCATA
>DAOTWU010000528.1:0-2549 GCA_034435735.1 Anaerolineae bacterium
GCGCGATTATGAGCGGATGATTCACGCTTTTCTGAGCTTCCCTAACTTCGCCCAGCCCGCCGCCGATGATGCCTATGAAACCATCGGCCAAACGCTGAAGCGGGTGTTTGCACCTGTAACCGTTCCGTAACAATTGCCCCATATGCTGGGAGCATGAACGAGGAACGCACTTTTTCACCATCGGTCGGTCAAACTATCTTCGCCCTGTTGTTGGCGGTGGTTGTCGCGTGTACACCCGCTGGCGCGCAGGGCGATGGCGTTCCTACCCCAACGCCCGCGACGGATGACGCCGCCACGACAGAAGCCACACCGTTGCCGGGCAATCTAGATAGCGTCACATTCATCGAAGATGGGCAGGTTTATACCATTCACCAGCTTATTCCTAGAGATGGCATTTACCCCATTTACGAACCCCAATTTGTCAGCGCAGAAGAAGCCGAATATAGCCCCAACGAACTGGTGATGGGCGTGGAAATCAATGGCGATGCCCGCGCATATCCCGTTGGCGTATTGCAACAGCGCGAAATGGTCAACGATGTTGTTGGAGGGCGGCCAATTCTGGTCACATGGTGACCGATTTGCTACACCGGTCTCGTGCATGACCGGACCATTGACGGCGAAGTCTATGTCTTTGGCAACCATGGCGCTTTATGGATGAACGCAATGACATGGTATGACCACACTACCGGCTCTATCTGGTCACAGCCGTGGGGGCGTGCCATCGCTGGCGAACTCAAGGGCACACAATTACAGCTCATCCCCTTCAGCCTCGTACCGTGGGAAACCTGGCTAGAAAATCACCCAGACACATTGGCGCTTAATTTGCGCTCACGTGGCTTTGTTGGCCATAATGCTGGCGACATTGGTTTTGTCATTGGTGTGGCAATTGGCGAGTGGGCGCGGGGGTACTACTATGATGCCGTGAGCAAAGCGGTCATTGCACAAGACAGATTGGGCGATATTCCCATGCTGGTCTATGTCGATGCCGAGACGGCTGACATCCATGTTTTCATCCGCCAACTCTCCGATGGGACGGAACTCACGTTTAGTGTTGATGGCGAGTATCTCATCGACGAACAGACCAACAGCCGTTGGGACCCAACGCGCGGCCTCGCCCTAGAAGGGGACTTGCGCGGTGAAGGCCTGCGCGAAATCCCCTATATCTCCTCATTCGATTGGGCGTGGCTAGACTTTTATCCCCAAAGCGATTTCTACGGACGTTAACTCACAACAGAGCTAATCCAGCGGCTTCAACCCTTTGAGCAGGGTAGGCACAAACTCCGCGATGGTGGGGTGCACAGGTAGCGCTTCCATCATCGGTTGAATGGTTGCACCGCTGGCCATGTAATAGTTAAAGGCCTGCACAATCTCGTCGCCACCAATGCCGAAGACCGTCGCGCCTAGAATTTGCTGTGTATCCGCATCTACCAATATCTCAAACACACCGAACGGCTCGCCACGTTCTAGAGCGCGCCCCATGTGCTTAAATGGCTTGGTGGTGATGAGCACATTACGGCCAGATTGGCGTGCTTGCGTCTTGTTCATGCCCACACGCCCCAGCGGCGGGTCAATGAACACGGCATAGGTCATATTGCGCTCGCTCACGTTCCGCGTGCCACCGCGTAAGTTATCCAGCACAATTTCATAATCATGGTAAGACGTATGGGTGAAAGCGCCCAGCCCGTTGACATCGCCCAGCGCCCAAATGCCGGGGGCAGTGGTGCGCAGATGGTCATCCACACGGATAAAACCGCGCTCGTTTGTCTCCACGCCGACCGCTTCCAGATTGAGCTTATCACTGTTGGGGCGTCGCCCAACGGACACGAGCAAATGAGAACCGCTGACCACTTCGTTATAATCGCCTTCGACAGTGACATGGATACCATCGCCATCTTGCGCAACTTGTGTCGCCTTTGCGCCAGTGAGGACGCGCACGCCTTCACGCTCTAGCAGTTCTAGCACAAGGGCGCTGATGTCCTCATCCTCGCGGATGAACAAGCGTGGCAGCATCTCAATCACGGTCACCTCTGCCCCTAAACGGCGAAACGCCTGCGCAAACTCCACACCGATATACCCACCGCCAAGAATGACCAGATGGCGGGGCAACTCGGTCAGGTCAAAGATGTTGCGATTGGTGAGATAATCCACTGTATCGATGCCATCAATTGGCGGGACAAAAGCACGTGCCCCCGTGTTGATAAACACGCGCTCAGACTCTAGGACTTGGCCATTCACCTCAACTTGATATAAATTGCCATTGCGCCCAACGAAAGCGCCATAACCATCATAAACATCCAGCGCCTCAATGCTGCGCATCCAGCCATCCATGCCGTTATGCGAATCACCGCGCCGCTGGTTCACACGCGCCATCACTGCGGCAAAGTCTACATTCACCTCGCCAGTGTGCACTCCCCATTGCGCCCCTTGCCGCGCAACATAGGCCGCACGGGCGCTAGAAATAAGTGTTTTGCTAGGTGTACAACCATAGTTCACGCATGTGCCGCCAATTTTATCGCCTTCAATAAGCGCGACACGCTGCCCCTCGTTCG
>DAOTWU010000529.1:0-2073 GCA_034435735.1 Anaerolineae bacterium
GCGATACAGTCGCCAATCTCTTGATAGAGCGTTAAAATGGTGATAAAGAACACCTGCTATAGTGCAGGGGTGCTTGCTATTTTCTATTTTATCACTTTATAGGAGGGGACAAATGTTACGTAAAGTGATGCTTTTGCTTGTTATTTTATTAGTAACAGTACCATTTGTGGCGGCGCAAGATGACGCCCCCGAAGAAACGCCCGTAACCTTCATCGAGCTAGCCGGCCCCGCCGCAGAGCGCGACGCCGAAATTTCCAGCTTGGCATGGTATGGCGACACCCTATTACTCATGACGGAAAATCCATTTATCTATCGCGAGCGCGATAATGTCGGTATGTTCTTCGCGCTGGATAAAGAGGATATTCTCGACTACCTCGCCGCAGAAAACCCCGAACCGCTAACCCCGCGCCCCGTGCCGCTCTATGGCCGCGACATTGTGGACGCTGTCGGTGGGTATGCCGTGGCATTTGATGGCTTCGAATCTGCTGCTTTTGTCACAGGGCTGGGCTATTTCGTCGATGACATGATTTATCTCACCATCGAGGCCGATACGGTCAACCCCGATGACCCCACCATGCGCGGCTATGTGGTCTCTGGCCGTGTCCGCACCGATTCACGCGGCAACCTGCGTGGCATTGACCTCAATATGGACCGCTTCATCGAAATCCCACGCCAAACCGATTTTAACAATATGTCCTACGAGAGCATGTTCGTCGCCGATGGTAAGTTGGTGGTGATTTACGAGGCCAATGGCGTCAATGTGAATGCCGAACCCGTTGCCTATACCGTTGACCTGCAAACGGGCGAATTGGCCACCGTACCCTTCCCCAATGTGGAATATCGTATTACCGATGTCACCATGCCCGATGAAAATGGCGTATTCTGGGCGATTAATTACTTCTTCGTCGGCGAAGACTTCCTCGCCAATGATGAAGACCCGATTTTCGCCACCTATGGCATGGGCGCAAGCCAAGCGGAGTTTGATGGCTTCGAACGTCTGGTATCCTTCCAGTTCACTGGCGATGCGATTGAACTCGTAGATGCCGCGCCTATTCAATTGCTCATGACCGAAGAGAGCCGTGGCCGCAACTGGGAAGGCATTGCCCGTCTGGATGATATGGGCTTCCTCGTTGTAACCGATAAATGGCCACAAACCATTTTGGGCTTCGTGCCTGCTGAATAAGTTCTAGTTTTCAAACAATATAGGCCGATGGCGTAAAGTCATCGGCTTTTTGTTTTTGTCATTGCCCAGAATAGGTTACAATCTAAAACAGCGTGGCCGCAAAACGGAGGGAGTTACGGTGTCCAATGAAAAAGCACGGCGCTTACGCCAGCAGGGCATCGCAGCGGCGAAAGCCGGCAAAAAAGAAGAAGCGCGCAAGTTCTTACAGGCGTCTATTGCGCTAGAGCCAGATAGCGAAGTTTCATGGCTCTGGATGGTGACGTTAGCCCGTAATAAAAAAGAGCGCCTGCTCTATTTGCGCAGCTTATTGCAAATCAATCCGGAAAACGAAACCGGTTTGAAAGCAGTCCGCGCGCTGGGCATAGACCCGCAACAACTGTTAGCCACGGCGCAACAAGCACCGCCCCCAAAAGAAGAACCACCGCCACCCCAACCAGCAGCGGAAACGGTTACGGATGCCCCGCCAGCGGATGACGAGGACGACATAGACATTTTCGCCTCGCCCTACGATGACGCCCCGCAACAGCAGCAGCAACAGGGCGCGTTTGATGAGCCTGGCCTCTTTGATGACGATGACGATATAGACATCTACGCCTCGCCCTATGACGACGCCCCGCAACAGCAACAGGGCGCGTTCGATGAGCCTGGCCTCTTTGATGACGACGAGGACGACATAGATATTTACGCCTCGCCCTACGATGACGCCCCGCAACAACAGCAGCAACAGGGCGCGTTCGATGAGCCTGGCCTCTTTGACGACGACGATGACGACATAGACATTTTCGCCTCGCCTTACGACGACGCCCCGCAACAGCAGCAACAAGAACGGGCGAGTTCATTCGATTTAGATTCGCTGTTTGATGATGACGATTCACAGCAAGCCGCGGCAA
>DAOTWU010000530.1:0-18383 GCA_034435735.1 Anaerolineae bacterium
TTTGACCAAAGCCGCCCCAGTGTGGCTGCTTCTGCTGTTGGTTTGCAGCGCCGCGCCCTAGAAGAATCTATCCGCTATGCTAGCGAACGCGAAACCTTCGGCGTTCCACTCTTCCAACATCAAGCAATTGGCCATAAAATAGCAGATATGGCCATGAACTACGAAGCCTCCCGCTTGCTGGTATGGCAAGCCGCTTGGCGTTTCGATAATGGCATGCCGGATAGTAAGTTGGCCTCTTATGCCAAAGCCTTCGCCGCCGATATGGCGACACGTGCTGCGGTAGATGCTGTTCAAGTTTTCGGTGGCTATGGCTTCATGAAAGAATATCCGGTAGAAAAATTGTTGCGCGATGTGAAAGTGTTCCAGATTTATGAGGGCACTAGCGAGATTCAACGCAACATCATCGTGCGAGAACTGTTCCGCGGCTAAGTCGCTGCGGCATGAATCGGTGCACAGGCTAGGGCAGTTTATCCAAACCACGCCCACTTTAGTGGTAAACTTCCCTTGACAAGGCTTATTTCTTACCGCTATACTTCAGACCTGTGCAAATTGCGGAGTGTGAACCCTCTACGGAGGCAATGACATTCCGAATTGTATCGTGATGTGGCGATAGCGCCGGGTTTCCGGGCGGCTCGCCATTTTGGCAAGACTATAACGGGCGTCTATTTGTACGCCCGTTTGCGCGCCTAAAGACCACGATAGGGTAGCCATAAGTAAGTGGAGTAACTTATGCCAACCATTAACCAGTTGGTACGCAAGGGCCGTAAAAGTAAAAAAGTAAAAACTAAGGCCCCAGCGCTTCAATATACATACAATGCTTTTTCGCAGAAGCGCACTCGCCGTCGCAAAGGCGCTCCGCAAAAGCGCGGCGTTTGCACACAGGTAAAAACCATGACCCCGAAAAAGCCGAATTCGGCTTTGCGTAAGGTCGCCCGTGTGCGCCTTTCAAACGGTATTGAGGTCACCGCCTATATTCCGGGAGAAGGCCACCGCTTGCAAGAACACAACGTCGTGCTGGTGCGCGGCGGTCGTGTGAAAGACTTGCCGGGCGTCCGCTATCACATCGTGCGTGGTACGCTAGATGCCGATGGCGTGCAGGGGCGTGGACAGGGTCGCAGTAAGTACGGCACCAAGCGCGGCAAGTAGTAGTCAAGCGAGGGATAAAACATGCGACGTAATCGTCCGCCCAAGCGGGTTATCGAACCGGATACCAAGTATAACAACGTTCATGTCACCATGTTCATCAACCGTATGATGTATGGTGGCAAAAAGAGCGTTGCTACCCGTGTTATGTACGAGGCCTTCGATATTATCGAAGAGCGCACCAACAAGGACCCGGTAGAGGTTTTCGAAACGGCGCTGCGCAATGTCACCCCCACTGTTGAGGTGAAAGCGCGCCGTGTCGGTGGTTCTACCTATCAAGTCCCGGTAGAGGTTCCACAGCATCGCGCCACCGCATTAGCGATGCGTTGGATTTTACAAAACGCTCGTGCGCGTAGCGGTCGCGGTATGCCAGCTAAGCTCGCCGCAGAACTGATGGATGCCGCGAATGGCCAGGGTGCTTCTGTCAAGAAAAAGGACGACACCCATCGTATGGCCGAAGCCAACCGCGCTTTTGCGCACTTGCGTTAAGCACGCGATTTGGCCTGTGTCCAAATCTTATTCAATGCCAATGAGTTAAAACGATAAGGCTAATGGCAAAGAAACAGCAACAAGCAACTCTAGACCTGACAAAGGTTCGTAATATCGGCATTATCGCCCATATCGATGCTGGCAAAACCACTGTGACAGAGCGCGTGCTCTATTACACCGGTATGGTCCATCGTATGGGCGAGGTGCACGAAGGCGCTGCTACCACTGACTATATGGAGCAGGAGCGCGAGCGTGGTATTACCATCACCTCCGCTGCTGTTACCTGTCACTGGAACGGCGTTCAAATCAACATCATTGATACCCCAGGCCACGTTGACTTCACCGCAGAAGTGCAACGCAGTTTGCGTGTGCTTGATGGCGGCGTTGTCGTCTTTGATGGTGTCGCTGGTGTTGAACCACAGTCTGAAACCGTTTGGCGTCAGGCTGATGAATACCATGTCCCGCGCATCTGCTATGTGAACAAAATGGACCGTGTCGGGGCTAATTTCAAGCGCGTCGTTGATATGATTGTGGATCGCCTCCACGCCAATCCGGTACCGATTCAGATGCCCTATGGCGAAGGCGATGAATTCAACGGTATCATCGACCTGCTTAATATGGAACTTGTCACCTATGGTGATGATCTCGGCACCGCGATTGAGCGCCATCCTATTCCGGAGAGCCATCGCGAAGCCGCCGAGACCATGCGCGCCGAAATGATTGAGAAAATCGTTGAAAGTGATGAATACCTCACTGAGAAATATCTCATGGAGGAGGAAATCACTGACGATGAACTCATCAGTGGCCTGCGTGCCGCGACCATTTCTGGTGCGCTGCAACCGGTGTTGTGTGGTTCTGCCCTCAAAAACAAGGGCGTTCAAATGTTGCTAGACCGCATCGTAGACCTTCTGCCGTCGCCGCTGGATATTCCGCCCGTTAAAGGCACGAAACCCGGCACGACAGAAGAAATCGTGCGTCATGCTCGCAATGATGAGCCGCTGGCGGCGTTGGTCTTCAAAATTGTGACCGACCCCTATGTGGGCCGTTTGGCTTTTGTCCGCGTTTATTCTGGTGTGCTGCGTAGTGGTTCTACTCTGATGAACACATCGCGTAGCAAGCGTGAACGTATCGGACGTATTGTCCGCATGTTCGCCGACCGCCGTGAAGATGTGGAAGAAGTACAAGCCGGCGACATTGCCGCCATTCTCGGCTTAAAAGAAACCTTCACCGGCGAAACCTTGTCCGCGCCGAATGACCCCATCGTCCTCGAAACCATTCGCTTCCCCGAACCGGTTATCGAGGTGGCTGTTGAGCCGGATAGTAAAGCTGACCAAGATAAAATGGGTGAAGCTTTACGCCGCCTCGCAGAAGAAGATCCGACCTTCCGCATTGAGGTTGATGACAAACTGGGGCAAACCAAACTGCGTGGTATGGGTGAGCTACATCTTGAAGTGCTTGTCGATCGTTTGAAGCGTGAATTTGGCGTGAAGGCGACTGTAGGCCGCCCGCGTGTGGCCTATCGTGAGACCATCACCCGCCCCACACGCATCGATACGACCTTCAAGCGTCAGACCGGCGGTTCTGGTCAATATGCGCGCGTCGTGGTGGAATTTGAACCGCTGCCAGAAGAAGAGCAAGACCTTGCTAAGGATGGCCTGCTCTTCGTCAACGAAATCACCGGCGGTGCTATCCCCCGCGAATACATCCCCTCAGTAGAACGTGGTATGCGTGAAGCTTTGCAGGGTGGTGTTGTTGCAGGTTATCCCGTTGTGGGGATTAAGGCTCATCTTGTTGATGGGCAATACCACGAAGTTGACTCTAGCGATATTGCCTTTAAGATTGCTGGATCAATGTGCGTGAAAGAGGGTGTCCAAAAAGGCGGCCCTGTCATCTTAGAACCGTCGATGAAGGTGGAGGTAGTTGTGCCCGACGACTTCACTGGTAGTGTTGTTGGTGACCTGTCGTCTCGTCGCGGTATCATTCAAGGTATGGAACCCCGCGGTAGTGGTGTGACTTCTATTCGCGCATCTGTGCCGCTTGGAGAGATGTTTGGCTACGCAACTGCCCTGCGTAATATGACGCAAGGGCGTGGTAACTTCACGATGGAATTCGAGAAGTACACCGTTGCGCCGCAGAATATCGCCGAAGAGGTGATAAAAGGCAATCTCTAGCCTTTTGGGTTCATTCAGTCTGATCAGTCTGAATAGCAGAGTTTAAGAAGGATTAAAGCATGGCAAAGGGAAAATTTGAGCGCTCGAAGCCTCACGTAAACATTGGCACCATCGGTCACGTTGACCATGGTAAGACCACTCTGACCGCCGCTATCACCAAAGTGCTCGGTCTGGTGGGTCGTGCGCAATTCCAAGATTACGAAGATATCGACAATGCGCCAGAAGAGCGCCAACGCGGTATCACCATTAACATCCGTCACGTTGAATACGAGACTGATGCTCGTCACTATGCCCACGTTGACTGCCCGGGCCACCGTGACTACATTAAAAACATGATCACCGGTGCCGCTCAGATGGATGGTGCTATCCTCGTTGTTAGCGCCCCAGATGGCCCCATGCCCCAGACTCGTGAGCACGTTCTGCTCGCCCGTCAGGTGGAAGTGCCGGCGATGGTCGTCTTCCTCAACAAAGTTGACCAGATGGACGATCCTGAGCTGCTCGAACTGGTTGAGATGGAGCTGGCTGAGCTGCTGGAAAGCTATGGCTTCGATCCCAGCACCCCCATTATTCGCGGTTCGGCGCTTCAAGCACTGGAATGTGATAGCCAAGACCCCAACGCTCCGGAATATGCCCCCATCATCGAGCTGATGAAGGCTGTTGATGAGTGGATTCCGACACCGGAACGCGAAGTTGACAAACCCTTCCTCATGCCAATTGAGGACGTGTTCTCGATTAAAGGTCGTGGTACTGTTGTGACCGGTCGTGTGGAACGCGGCACCCTCACCAAGGGTGAAGAAATCGAAATCGTTGGTCTGCGTGACGAAATTCAGAAGACCGTCGTGACCGGTATCGAAATGTTCCACAAAGAACTAGACCGGGCCGAAGCTGGCGATAACGCTGGTGTTCTCCTTCGTGGTATCGACCGCGATGAGGTGGAGCGTGGTCAAGTTCTGGCTAAACCTGGTTCTATCACCCCGCATCGCCGCTTCATGAGCGAAGTGTACGTCCTCAAGAAGGAAGAGGGTGGTCGTCACAAGCCATTCGTCTCCGGCTATCGCCCGCAGTTCTACATCCGCACCATGGATGTGACCGGCGAAATTCGCCTGCCGGAAGGCGTGGAAATGGTTATGCCTGGCGACAACGTGAACCTGGAAGTGGAACTCATCACACCAGTTGCGCTGGAAAAAGGTTCCAAGTTCGCCATCCGTGAGGGTGGTCTCACCGTCGGCGCTGGTGTCATCACCGAAATTCTGGAAGACTAAGCGCCTGTTTAAGCGTTTTTAGCCTTGCTCTTTCTCGATGCCGGGGGCCAGGTGCTCCCGGCATCGCACGCCCTAAACCGTTTCGCAAGGCAAGTTGCCTGTAAGGTTAGCAGGCTCAGAGGAAGCTATGGTCGTTAAGAACAAGATTCGCATCCGGCTTAAAGCTTACGATCATCGCGTGCTAGACCAGTCCGCCCAACGTATTGTTGAAACGGCTGAGCGCGCTGGTGCACGTGTTGTTGGTCCGGTACCGCTCCCCACTCGTTTGGAGCGCTTCACCGTGCGTCGTTCGACCTTTATTGATAAGGATTCACACGAACACTTTGAAATTCGCACACACAAGCGCCTCATCGATGTGTTGGACCCGGACAGTAAAGCTATTGATACGCTCATGCGCCTGAACCTGCCGGCAGGCGTGGATATCGAAATCAAACTCTAAAGGCGTACATCCGCCCGTCCGTATGCGGGCCACCGTCCGCCAATGCGTGAGAGACAGGTTGGGGAAGGGGATGTTTTCCCCGCGTGCTACAGCACGAACCCCACTGGAGGCATGTAATGAAGGGACTCATCGGTAAAAAGATTGGCATGACGCAGGTCTTCGACGAAGATGGTAACGTCACACCCGTCACCGTCATTCAGGCCGGCCCATGCTATGTTACCCAGATTCGCAATGCCGACCGCGATGGCTATACCGCCATTCAGCTCGGTTATGGCGAAACGAAAGAAAAGCGCCTCACCAAAGGCCAGCTTGGCCATCTGAAGCGCAATAACCTCCCCGCCCTGCGTCACCTGCGTGAATTCCGCGTGCGCAATGGTGACCTCGATGTTGAGGAAGGGCAGGAGCTGACCGTCAATGTATTTGAAGTCGGCGAATACGTCGATGTCATTGGTACCAGCAAGGGGCGCGGTCACGCCGGTACCATCAAGCGGCATGGCTTCGCGCGCGGTCCCAAGACGCACGGTCAGTCCGACCGTATGCGCTCTCCCGGCTCCATTGGTATGTGTGCCACACCTGGCCGCACGCTCAAGGGGCAGCGCATGGCTGGTCGCATGGGGAACGATCGCATCACGATTCAAAACTTGGAAGTGATGTACGTTGACCCAGAACGCAACCTGATCGCTGTCAAGGGCTCCGTCCCCGGCGCGAAAGGCGGTATCGTCCTTATCCGAGCTGCGGTTAAAAAGCCGGTTCAGCCGTAGGCCGCCCGGTGCGTCCATAGCGAGAAGGAGAATTCGTGATGGAAGTTCCTGTACTGGATATGAACGGCAAAAAGGTCAGCACTGTTGACCTACCTGCCGACATCTTTGAAGCAAAAATCAATACTGGCCTGATGCATCAGGCCTATGTTCGCCAGATGGCTAACGCGCGCCTGGGGACACATAAAACCAAAACCCGCGGTGAAGTCGCCTATACAGGCGCTAAGCTCTACCGCCAAAAGGGTACTGGTCGTGCCCGTCACGGCTCGCGTAAAGCCCCGATTTTCGTTGGCGGTGGCACGGTCTTCGGGCCGCAACCGCGTAAATACACCAAAAAAATGCCCAAGAAGATGCGCCGCGCCGCAATTCGTTCGGCATTGAGTGCCCTGCTGCGTGACGAGCAAATCGTTGTCGTAGATAAACTCGCTTTTGATACACCCAGCACAAAAGCTGCCGCCAAAGCCATTAATGCTCTGGTTGGTGATAAATCTGCGCTGGTGTTATTCACGGAAGGCAATGAAAGCTTGCGCCGCAGTGTCAACAACCTGCCACGTGTGGCCGCCCTCCGTGCGAGTTACCTCAATATTCGCGATTTGCTGCGCTACGACCGCGTCATCGTGCCGCTAGATGCACTCGACGTTATCAAGCGCATTTGGGGGCAGGAGGCGACCAATGGCTGAACTGCACATCTATGATGTTATCCGCCGCCCGGTCATCACGGAAAAATCTGCAACACTTTCCGATGAATTGAACCAATACGTGTTCGAAGTGGCGCCGGAAGCGAACAAAATTCAAATTCGTGAAGCTGTCGAAGTTATCTTCGATGTCAAAGTTGAGAAGGTTCGCACGATGGTGATGCCGGCCAAACGTGGCCGCCGCGGGCGCAATTGGTACATCCGTACCCGCCAATGGAAAAAAGCCGTCGTGACTGTCGCCCCTGGCGATAAGATCGAACTGTTTAGCGTGTAAGAGGGACGGTGCCTTATGCCGATTAAAGTCTACAAACCCACCTCGGCAGGCCGCCGTAATATGACCGGCCACACGTTCGAGGAAATCACAAAATCGCGCCCGGAGCGCCGCCTCACTGAACCGCTGCGTAAACGTGCCGGGCGTAACAACACTGGCCGTATCACCGTGCGCCATCGTGGTGGTGGCCATAAGCGTCGCTATCGTATTATCGACTTCCGTCGTGATAAAGATGATAGCCGCGCCAACGTCATCGCCATTGAATACGACCCTAACCGTTCGGCTCGTATCGCATTGGTTGAATACGAAGATGGTGAGCGCCGCTATATCATCGCGCCACTTGGCTTGAAGGTGGGCGACACCATCGGTAGTGGCGATGCTGCAGAGTTGCGCATCGGTGATGCACTGCCCATTAAAGATATTCCCGTCGGTACGCAGGTTCACAACATTGAGCTGCGCCCCGGCAAAGGTGGCCAGTTGGCCCGTGCCGCCGGCACATCAGCCCAACTTGTCGCTAAAGAAGGGATTTATGCTCAGGTTCGTTTGCCCAGTGGCGAGGTGCGTCTGGTTCATGAAAATTGCCGGGCGACAATTGGCCAGGTTGGCAACACTGACCACGGCAATATCAAGCTAGGTAAAGCCGGTCGCAAACGTTGGCTGGGTTGGCGCCCCACTGTGCGTGGTAGCGCTATGGACCCCGCCAGCCACCCCCATGGTGGTGGTGAAGGTCGTTCGCCCATTGGTTTGCCCGGGCCGAAGACCCCGTGGGGTAAACCCACTTTGGGGTATCGCACTCGTCGCAACAAGCGTACCGACCGCTTTATCGTCCGGCGGCGTGGTAAGCGGCGTTAATGGCTGTCCGCCGCGCCCATAGAGAGGGGTAACGACTATGTCGCGTTCGATGAAGAAGGGGCCTTATATAGACCCCAAGCTGCTTCGCAAAGTTGAGAAGCTGAATGCAGAAAACAAGAAGGTTGTGATTCGTACCTGGAGCCGGGCAAGCACCATCTTCCCGCAAATGGTCGGTCACACCATCGCGGTTCATGATGGCCGCCGCCATGTGCCGATTTACATCACCGAGAACATGGTCGGGCATAAGCTAGGGGAATTTGCGCCCACGCGCACATTCCGCGGCCACATTGTTGAGAAGAAGAAGAAACGCTAGTCGCTGAGGGAATGGCAATGGAAGTACGAGCAATTACGCGCCACCTGCCCATCTCTCCTCAGAAGTTGCGGCTGGTCTGTGATCGTGTACGGGGTATGGATGCAGAGCAAGCTATGGTTGTGCTGGACTATATGCCACAAAAAGGCGCTTATCTAGTCCGTAAAACCTTGGCTTCTGCAATTGCCAATGCCGAAAACAATTTCGACCTGGCTACTCCGTCCCTGTATATTTCGCAGATTTTCGCAGGTGATGGCCCCCGGCTGCGTCGTTACAAAGCTGGGGCGCGTGGCCGCTATAAGCCGCGTGTCAAGCGTACATCGCACCTGACCATTATTCTGGCCGAGCGAGAGGAAGAGAAGTAATGGGGCGCAAGGTACATCCCGTAGGGTTTCGTTTAAAAGTTATCCGTGATTGGGACGCGCGCTGGTATGCGGAAGGTCTGGATTATGTAGACTTGCTTCGTGAAGACCGCGAAGTCCGCAAGTTCATCAAAGGCGCTGTCGGCAATGCTGGTATCTCACGTGTTGAGATTGAACGCAATAGCGGCTTGCTGGCAGTAACACTGCATACTGCACGCCCCGGCATCGTCATCGGTCGTAAAGGTGAATCGGTCAAGAAACTGCGTGCCGATTTAGAAGCGCTTACTGGTAAAAAGGTGCGTGTAGAGGTCAACGAAATTGAAAAACCAGACCTTGACGCCACCCTTGTTGCCGAAAGCATCGCCAATCAGCTGGAGCGCCGCATTGGTCATAGCCGTGCTATGAAACGCGCTATCGGCCAAGCCATGCGCCAGGGTGCGCAAGGTATCAAGATTCAGGTGAGCGGTCGCCTGGCCGGTGCTGATATGGCCCGCCGTGAGTGGATGAGCGAAGGCCGCGTGCCCCGCAACACCCTTCGGGCTAATATCGACTACGGTTTTGCCGAAGCCTTGACCACCTTTGGCCGTATAGGCATCAAAGTGTGGATTTATAAAGGCGAAGTGCTCGACCGCGGCCTGCAAGAACGCAAGCAAAAGGGCGAGCAACAGGATGCCCCCGCTGGCCGCTAATGGCCGACGGAGCATTCTCGCCTGTTGCTAGGAGAGTCGAACATGTTAATGCCAAAGCGCGTTAAACATCGTAAACAATTTCGCGGTCGTATGAAGGGTAAGGCTTCGCGCGGGGCTGTCGTCCAGTTTGGCGATTATGGCCTGCAAGCTACCGAACCCGTCTGGCTGACAAGTCGCCAGATTGAGGCCGCCCGTCGCGCCATCGTGCGTTATATCAAACGTCGTGGTAAAGTCTGGATTCGCGTTTTCCCGGATAAGCCAGTGACCCAAAAACCCGCTGAAACCCGTATGGGTAGCGGTAAAGGTTCTGTAGACCATTGGGTAGCTGTGATTAAACCCGGGCGCGTCCTCTTCGAGATGAGCGGTGTTTCTGAGGCAGATGCCCGTGAAGCCCTGCGCCTTGCGGCTCATAAATTGCCTTGCAAAACCCGCTTCATCAAGCGCGTCGATCCGATTTCCGGTTTGGAGGTGTCATAATGTACATTGACGAAATCCGGGAAATGACCGACGAGCAAATTCTCGATGCTATCGAGGATAAGAAAGAAGAGCTGTGGATTCTTCGCCGCAATAAAGTGAGTGGCGAGGTCACTGATACCAATATGTTCCGCAAGGTTCGGCGTGACATTGCGCGCCTTAAAACCGTCCTGCGCGAGCGCGAATTAGCACGCCAGGCGGTCGCGGAGGAGGAATAAGCCCATGCCTAACAATCGTAGGCGGTTGCAGGGCCGCGTGGTCAGCGACAAGATGGAGAAAACTGTCGTTATCGCCATCGAGCGTCGTAAGCTGCACCGCGTTTACAAGAAAGTGGTTAAATCTACCAAGAAGATTGTCGCGCACGATGAAAGCAACCAAATTCCGGTTGGCGCTATCGTCCGCGTCGTAGAGAGTAAACCGCTCAGCAAAACCAAGCGCTGGGTCGTCGAAGAGGTCATTGAATGGCCGGAAGGCGCCCCCGTGAATGAGGAGGCGGAATCATGATTCAACCTGAGAGCCGTCTCAAAGTTGCCGATAACACCGGTGCCCAAGAACTTCTGGTGATCCGTGTTCTCGGTGGCAGTAAAAAACGCTATGGTCGTGTTGGCGATATTGTTGTCGCCACCGTAAAGTCGGCCTCATCACAAGGTAGCATCAAAAAAAGCACTGTTGTTCGCGCCGTGATTGTGCGGACTAAGAAAGAGTACCGTCGTGCTGATGGTTCTTACATCCGCTTTGATGATAACGCTGCTGTGATTTTGGCTGACGACCTAACCAATCCCCGTGGGACCCGCGTCTTTGGCCCTGTTGCACGTGAATTGCGCGATAAGGGCTTCATGAAAATCGTTTCGCTGGCGCCGGAAACCCTCTAGGGACGGGAGAGTGTCATCATGCAACGTATCAAAAAAGGCGACACTGTAGAAGTCATCGCGGGGAAAGACCTGGGCGAACGTGGCGAAGTTATCGCCGTTCATCCCAAGAAAAACCGCGTTGTCGTCAGCGGTGTCAATATCATGAAGCGCCATATGAAAGCACGGCAGGCTGGTAACCAGCAGGTGCCCGCACAAATCGTCGATTTTGACGCGCCGGTGCATCTATCTAATGTCATGCTGGTTTGTCCTTCCTGCGATGAGCGTACCCGCGTTGGCTATCGTACCCGTGACGATGGCTACAAAACGCGCGTATGCAAAAAGTGCGGCAAGGATATTGATTAGGACCGGAGCGAACGATGACCGAGCACATCTTGCAAAAACGCTACCGGGAAGAAGTCGTCCCGGCCCTTATGGAAGAATTTGGCTATAACAATGTTATGCAAGTGCCGCGCATCAAAAAGCTGGTTGTCAACATTGGTGTTGGCGAAGCGGTGAATGATGCTAAAGTGCTGGATAACGCTGTTAATGATTTGCGCCTCATCACCGGCCAACAGCCTTTGGTGACGCGCGCTCGTAAAAGTATCGCAGGCTTCAAACTGCGCGAGGGACGTGCTATCGGTGCTAAAGTCACCCTGCGCGGCCAGCGTATGTGGGCCTTGCTCGACCGTCTGATGAATGTCGCCCTTCCCCGTATCCGGGACTTCCGTGGCGTACCAAGCAAATTAGACGGGCGCGGCAACTACACAATTGGCTTGCGTGAACAACTTGTCTTCCCGGAAATTGAGTTCGATAAAATCGACAAAATCCGGGGTATGGAAATCACTATCGTTACGACCGCAAAGACCGATGAAGAGGGCCGTCGCCTGCTTAAATTGCTGGGGATGCCCTTCCGGGATAGCTAGGGGAAAGTAGTTATGGCGAGAAAGTCCAATATCGCCCGTGAAACCCGGCGTAAATATAAAGTGCGCGTCCGCAATCGTTGTCAGGTTTGTGGCCGTCCGCGCGGCTACATTCGCCGTTTCGGACTCTGCCGTATCTGCTTCCGCGAAATGGCGCTACGGGGTGAAATCCCCGGTGTTGTAAAGTCCAGCTGGTAGGAGGCCGCGTCATCATGACGATCAACGACCCGATTTCCGATATGCTCACGCGTATTCGGAACGCACTTATGGCCGGGAAACCGACTGTCGACGTACCTCGTTCTAAAATCAAAGTCGAAATTGCCCGCATCCTCAAGGAAGAGGGCTATATCGAAGATTACGAGGTTACCGACGATAAACCGGTTCCGTGGATACGGATTCAACTTAAATATCACGGCACACGCCGTAATCGTCGTCCGGTTATCACACAGTTGCTGCGCGTCAGCAAACCAGGTCGCCGCGTTTATCGTGGCCGCCGCGATTTGCCCCGCGTGCTCAGTGGTACCGGCATCGCTATCGTCACCACACCTAAAGGGGTGATGACCGCTCAGCAGGCCCGCCGTGAACGTGTTGGCGGCGAAGTGCTCTGCTATGTCTGGTAGGGGAAATTGTCATGTCGCGTATTGGTAAATTACCCATACCGTTGCCGGATAAGGTAACGGTCGACATCAAAGGTCAACGGGTGACCGTTAAAGGGCCAAAAGGAGAACTCTCCTTGGATGCTCATCCCGATATGACTGTCGCCCTAGAGGACGGCCAAATTGTCGTCAAGCGCCCGACCGATTTGCGCCATCATCGCGCCCTGCATGGCCTCACCCGCGCCCTCATCGCCAATATGGTGACCGGCGTTTCTGAAGGGTTCCGTAAAACCCTTGTCATCGAGGGTGTGGGCTATCAGGCCGAAATGCGCGGGAAAGACCTGGTACTCAAGGTTGGCTTCTCCCACGAGGTTGTGGTGAACCCGCCGGAGGGCATCACTTTCGATGTCCCTAAAGAGTCCCGTGGTCGTACCGTCCATATTGATGGGATTGATAAACAGCTTGTCGGTCAGGTTGCTGCCAACATTCGTAAATGGCGTCCGCCCGAGCCTTACAAGGGCAAAGGTATTCGCTACGCGGACGAGGTTATACGCCGTAAAGCCGGCAAGACCAAAGCTTAAGGTAGGTGTGCTATGGCAGATATTAAGGCGAAAAGAAAATACCTGGCCCGCAAGCGCCGCCATCGTCGTGTACGTGCTAAGGTTGCAGGTACAGCCCAGCGCCCTCGTATGAACATCTTCCGTAGCCTGAACCATATTTATGTTCAGGTGATTGATGACACCGAGGGGCGTACGCTGGTTTCGGCCTCGACCATTGACCGCGATGTCGCGCCGCAAGTGCAAGGCAAAAGTAAAACAGAGGCCGCCCGTATTGTCGGCAAAGTAGTTGCGGAGCGCGCGAAGAACGCTGGTATCACCACCGTTGTCTTCGACCGTGGCGGTTATCAATATCATGGTCGCGTCGCCGCTCTCGCCGAAGGTGCGCGCGAAGCCGGGTTAGAGTTCTAGGCTGGAGTAGGCAATGGCAGACAACAGACGACGTGAACCACGCACGCGCCGCGATGAAGAACGTGAAGAATTTGACGAGCGCGTGGTAGATATCAAGCGTGTCGCTAAGGTGATTAAAGGTGGTCGGCGTTTTGCCTTCCGTACTGTAGTCATCGTCGGCGATAATAAAGGGAAAGTCGGGATTGGCGTTGGTAAAGCGCGTGGCGTGCCGGATAGCATCCGTAAAGGTGCAGAGCGTGCCCGCCGTGATATGACCAAAATCCCGCTTGCTGGCTCAACCATCCCGCATGGTGTTATCGCCCGTCATGGCGGCGCCAAAGTATTGCTTAAACCAGCTGCCCCCGGTACTGGCGTTATCGCTGGCGGTGGTGTGCGCGCTGTCCTAGAAGCTGTTGGTGTGCGCGATATTCTCACCAAGAGCCAAGGGAGCAATAACCTGCTCAACGTGACGATGGCGACCATCAAAGCGTTGCGTATGCTGCGTAGCCCAGAAGAAATTGCTGAAATGCGTGGCAAACCGGTGGATGATGTCCGCCCCTTCTGGGAACGGCGTGCAAAGTACCAGCAACAAGAGCAAGCCGGTGAGGAGAACGATGGCTAAGAAGAAACCCGCTTTCAAAACCGTTCGCATCACGCTGGTGAAAAGCCCTATTGGCTATAAAAAGAACCAGCGCCGCACGGTCGAATCGCTGGGCCTGCGCAAGCTGAATGCTAGTGTCGTTCATACTCTCACCCCCCAAATTCAAGGGATGATCAATACGGTCAGCCATCTTGTGGCCGTTGAAGAGGTTGAAGCTTAGCCGCTTGTTCAGCGATTGGTGGCTTGTGTTAGAAACGCGCCGCCGTCTTTGCGGCGGCCTCATCAGGAACACGGAAGTTGCGAGAGGAGGTAGGCGTACCGTCACCGCCCGCGTGTCATCACGCATTTGGCGGCGTGACATCCAAACGCCGACTTGCTATGAAGCTACACGATCTAAGACCTGATAAAGGTTCAAAGAAAAAACGCACTCGCGTTGGTCGTGGTATCGCCGCCGGCAAAGGTAAAACTGCCGGTCGTGGTACAAAGGGGCAGGGTGCACGTAGTGGTGGTGGTAAAGGCCCTTATTTCGAGGGTGGTCAATTGCCGCTGGTGCGTCGCCTGCCGTTCAAACGTGGTTTTACCAACATTTTCCGCATCGAGTACCAAGAAGTGAACCTCGATGCTTTACAAGAACGCTTTGAAGACGGTGCCGAAGTTACCCCCCAAGCATTGGTTGATGCTGGGCTTATCCGCGAAGCGGATGAACCTGTAGTTGTACTTGGCCGTGGGGAACTTAGTAAGAAACTGACCGTGCGCGCCCATCGTTTCAGTAAGCGCGCCCGCGAACTCATTGAAGCTGCCGGCGGCACAGTCGAGAAACTCGAACTCAAAGTCACCGGCGCCCGTGCAACCGTCAAAAAGTTGCGCAAAGCAGACCTCGCTAAGCTGCTCAGTGAAGACGAGGGCTAAGCGCCAAATCGTGATGAAAACCGGACAATGCGGGCGCACTATCAACTAAGCGCTCCGCATTGTCTATCCGGTTATCCAATGGTATGAGGATTTGTGCTTATGATTCAGGCTCTTAGAAATGCCTTCCGCCTGCCGGATGTGCGTAACAAGCTACTTATCACCGCCCTAATTTTGGTGATTTACCGCTTTGTTGCCCATGTGCCGGTTGTTGGTGTGCAAAGCGAGGCGCTAGAGGTATTGCTAGACCCTAACACAGCAGGTTCGAACTTTATCGGTGTACTCAACCTGCTCTCTGGCGGTGCTGTGAGGAATTTCAGCATCATCGCTAACGGTGTGTACCCTTACATTACCGCTTCAATTATCTTTCAGCTACTTGTGCCGATTATCCCCCGCCTTGAAGCGATTCAGCGTGAACCAGGCGGTCAGGAAAAAATTCAGCGCTACACCTACTATCTCGCCATCCCGATGGCTATTTTGCAATCGGTTGGCCAAATTAGTGTTTTCAATGCGCTTATTTCTGGTACGCCGATTGTTGACCAGCAAACCGGCCAGGTTATTACCGGCATCATCAACGGTTATGGCGAGAATTTCCTGCTGACAATTGCCGTAATTACCACTATGACCGCTGGGACGATGTTTGCCATTTGGCTTGGTGACCTCATCACCGAGCAGGGTATTGGTAACGGTATTTCCATTATTATCTTTGCTGGTATCGTTGCCCAAACCCCTGGTAACTTGTTCCGGTTGTTAACCGCCAACCCCGACCGCTGGGTATATAATCTGGCGCTATTTGTTGTGATTGTTGTGGTTAGTTTGGTGGTTATCGTGCTCATTCAAGAGGGCACACGGCGTATACCAGTACAATATGGTAAGCGTGTGCGTGGCCGTAAAATGTATGGTGGCCAGAGCACACACATCCCGTTAAAAGTGAACCCGGTGGGCATGATTCCGCTCATCTTCTCACAGGCGATTATTGCCTTTCCAGCCATCATTGTTGCCTTGTTCCCTCCCGGTGAGGTAGGGCAAGCCATTCAGAATACATTTGGCAACCAACAAGGTGGGCTATACTGGTTCTCCTTCTTCTTGCTCACTGTTGCCTTCACATTCTTCTATGCTGATGTGATGGTAGGCAATCAAAAGCTTGCTGAGAACCTACAACGCAATGGCGGTTTTATCCCCGGTATTCGCCCGGGTAAGCGCACTGAAGAATATATCGTTTATGTCACCCGCCGCATCACGGTTGTTGGTGCAATATTCCTCGGTGTTATCGCTGTTGTGCCCGGTATTATTGCATGGTTCAACGGCCTCATCTTCCCATTAGAAGCTGTGGGGCAGGCGAGTGCTGCCACCAATGCCGGTTATGTACTTTCCGGTTCTGGCCTCATCATTGTGGTTGGTGTGGTGATTGATACCATGCGCCAGCTTGAAGCGCAGCTAGTCATGCGTAATTACGAAGGCTTCATGCGCTAGGCGGTTACTTTGTTGATTAGGGGCTGGGGGTTTAACCTCCTCAGCCCTTTTCATAGTTTGAGCCATCAATAATAAGTTGTTGGTGGCGAAGGTCTTTGAGCCGTTTGTTTTTGAAGCGGCTATAAGAGAAAGTTAGCCGGAGTACATTCAATGGGTCTTTACCTAATCATTATGGGCGTTCAGGGCGCGGGCAAAGGTGTGCAAGCTGCGCGATTAACCGCCCACCATGGCATCCCGCATATTTCTACGGGCGACCTCTTTCGGGCGATGAGATCGCGCGAGGATGAGCTGGCATTACGTGTGCAAAATATCATGAAAAATGGCCAGCTTGTTCCTGATGAGGTAACCAATGAAATTTTGCAAGATCGGTTACAACAAGCCGATGCGCAAGCGGGAGCTTTGTTAGATGGTTATCCGCGCAATCAAGCCCAGGCCCAATGGCTCGACAATTATCTTGCGGCGCGTGGCGAAGCCCTCACCGCAGTGCTGTTGTTAGAGCTAGACCTGTACACGGCCTTCAAGCGCGCTTTTGGGCGGGTGACATCGTCCAGTGGCGCCAGTTATAACATCTACTTCAATAATGAAGGTATTGAATGGCACTTTGAGGATCATCCGGAACAGCTTTATCCACCGCGCTTAGTGGCGACGGAAAAAGCGACAGGCGAAGTATTGAAGCGCCGTCCTGATGATGCCGATGCGGCGGCTGTTATCAAACGTATTGATACCTTTGAGCGGGATACCCGCCCTCTCATTGAATATTATGAGAGCCGCGGCCTGCTGCGTCGGGTGAATGCGAACCAGCCTATTGAGGCTGTAACGCAGGATTTGCAAAATGCCATTCTCAAAGCTCAAAAAGCTTAATCGGGGGTAACCGTTAGTGGTTGTCAAACTCAAAACGCCGGATGAAATTGTGATTATGCGTGAAGCTGGACGCATTGTTGCGCGAGCTTTACAGGCGATGCGTGAAGCAGTTCGCCCTGGTATCACAACGGCAGAGTTAGACCGTATTGCCGAAACGGTCATTCGTGACCATGGCGCTACACCAGCATTTCTCGGTTATCCGAAGCCAGATGCTCCCGCCTTTCCCGCGACGATTACTGCATCGGTCAATAACGAGCTGGTGCATGGCATACCGGGAAGTCGGGTGCTACAAGAAGGGGATATCATCAGTCTCGATACGGGTTGTCATTATAAAGGCTATGTTGGCGATGCCGCTTTTACAATGGCCGTAGGTGAAGCCTCTCCCGCTGTTCAGCGCTTGTTAGATGTTACCGAGCAGGCGCTTCAGGTGGGTATTCAGGCTTCTGTTTTGCCTAACGCGATTAGCGATGTTGCCAAAGCCATCCAAAAATTTGTAGAAGGTAAGGGGTATAGCCTCGCCCGTGAATATGGCGGGCATGGTGTTGGCCGCGAAATGCATGAAGAACCATTCGTGCCTAATTGGTGGTCTACCAAACATAAACGCTATTACCGCGATTACCCGCTACAAATTGGCATGACCTACGCTATTGAACCTATGGTCATTGCTGGCCGACCAGAACTTATCGAGCTTGATGATCATTGGACAGTAGTGACAAAAGATGGTTCTCTGTGTGCGCATTTTGAGCATACAATCGCCATTACTAATGGCGAACCAATTATCTTAACGCTACTGTAAACGAGTTCCGCCCTAGACAGGGCGAACGCCCTTTGCTAAAATCTTGCGTTTGTTAACGCCCATGTAGAAATGAGTGACACGCGATGAAGGTATCAACGTCAATTAAACGTCGGTGTCCTAAGTGCCGCGTGATTAAGCGCAAGGGACGGGTGATGATTATTTGCCCGAACCCTCGGCATAAGCAGAAACAGGGCTAATGCCCTAACGCGGGATGAGGAGTAATCGGACTTATGGCACGTATTGAAGGCGTCGACCTGCCCCGTGATAAGCGCGTTGAAGTTGCGCTGACCTATATTTACGGGATTGGTCGCACCACCAGTAAAGAGCTGTTAGCGCAAACCGGCATTAATCCTGATACGCGCGTTAAAGACCTGACCGAAGATGAAATTCAGGCTCTGCGTGATAAAATCAGTGGTTTGACGACCGAAGGTGACCTGCGCCGTCAGGTACAATCAAATATCAAGCGCCTTGTCGACATTGGTTGCTATCGTGGCTTGCGCCATCGTCGTAACCTGCC
>DAOTWU010000531.1:0-3695 GCA_034435735.1 Anaerolineae bacterium
AAACCCTTATCCGCCCATCATCCAAACCAGCAGCAAGCATCAAATTACCATCTTCCAATGTTAATGCGGCGAGGTTGCTGCTCAAGCGGCCATCTAAAGGCAATGTCCAGACCACTTCTGCGCCATCTGCTGTACGCTGAATACCGCTGAGCGCCGTTCGCTCTTGATTGGGCAAAACCACCTCAGGAAGACCATCGCCATTAAAATCGCCAGCCACCGCCATATCTAGGTTGCGCGTGTTAATCACATGAGAGGTATAACCACTGAGCGAGGCAACACGCACAAGTGCGCCATCTTGATAGCGAAACCATTCAACGACGCCGCCAATATGGGGCGTGAGCACATCAATGAGTTCCATCTCACCATTAGGGCCAAAGGGGCCAAAAGCCAGCTGATGCCGCCAGCGATAGGCGCGCCCAATAGCAGGGCCATCGACAGGGTGTAAGCCATCCTCCCGCATGAGATAGGCGCGTAAACGGGCGCCCCCCGTACTATCGGAGACCGTTGTCACCAAATCGGGCGTACCATCTTCATCTATATCCGCCCAGAAGGGAGAAATTCCCTCAAAAACAGCATCACCAGAAAGCGCGACATGCGCCACTTCTTCCAGCTTCTTATCCTCGATGCGGAATACCCACAGTTCTGTTGGCTCTAAATCATCGCCCATGATGCCATGCACATAACGCTGGTCTGTTGCGGCGGCATAAACAGCTATCAATCCGTTTTCACTAATGACAACACGTGCATCTGGTGCTAATTGGCGAGAGAAAACATCCAGCACCTTTTCGCCATCCCCACGCAATACCAGTTCGCCATCAGATGTGACAATAAGCCAGTAGTCCGTTCCTCTGCCAAAGGGGACGGGGTGGCTTAAGGGGTTATTGAAATTGATAATCGGCGTGAAAACATCATCTGATAACATCATGAATGGCGCGGCTTCTTCAGCTGTAGAGAGTAAGTCTACATCGCCTAAGGGCCCGCCACAGGATATATCATTAGGTTCAAAACACATAGAGGCGAGGTGATTATTAGCCTGCATCGCATAGAGCCATGGCGCGCCCGCATGGTTGGCGGCAACAAGCCACACCGGCGCGGCTTCTAACTGAAACTCTTCCATGCGCACATTTGGAAAATTCCCCGCACCAGCCACAAAGCGATTGCCATCTTCACGGATGTAGGTGTAGTAAGAGGTGGTCACTGGCTCCTCTTCCTGTGCTAAAGCAGGCCATACCAAAAGCCCCAGCCCAACACATAACAGCAATAAGCGTTTCATTATATAGGCCTTTTCTCAATGAGGTGTTTCGCCTTGAATATACACAGGAGCGATGAAAATGCCGCCCATCTCGCCTGTGAGCATGGCGAAGGGCACAAAACTTTCCTGCCCATCTTCTTTATCCTCAGCATCATCTTTGGCATTTACAGCTTCGTCGGCGAGGGTGAAGGCGTTCAATAATCCCACAGCATATTCCATCATCAGCGCTGTGATACGGCTGATAATATAGCGATGTAGCGTTTGGCCAGCCAATGTAAAAACCTGGTCAGCTAGTTGTTCTTTAGCTTTTTCTGCGAACATGGCATACAGCTCATCCCACGCCCCCTCAGTCAAGGCCAGCTTGACATGGTAGGGTGTGGCAATTGGCGGGCGGGTGTAGCTCTCCAACACATCATCCAGCAGGTAGCGCACATATTGCGCCAGCAGCGTTTGGCGGAGGACGTTCTCGCTCACGTCAAAGGTTTGTAAAAGCTGGTCAATGCCGCCAATCTGTTCGATCATCTCATCAAAGCTCATCACCTTGCCATCTTCATCAATCACCATGAAGGCAAGTAAGAGCATCTCGCGGGGGGCTTCTGTACCTAACGCATCGCGGGGCTGAACCACACCAAGGTCTAAGGTTTGTACAATTGGTGTGCCCAATTTTTCTTGAAGTGTATCCAGCATGATGTTGTCTTCACCTATGTAACTTTATGTTGGCATCGAGGAATTGAAGGCGGCATAGATGTATGTGTTATATAGCTTGGGCATGTCTTGTGCTGGTTATGCCCCTCTTTTTTACTAATTGTACAGAGAATTTGTTTGAAGCGCATTATCTCAGGGATGAGTTGTGATAAATGTGTAAGGTTTTTCTTCCAGAATGGGGGTGTATGGCTAAAAAACGCCCATTACTGGAGAATAGATATGCACAACATACATTGGAAATCAATACGCTGGTGGCTGGTCGTTGGCTTGCTGGCGTTCATGCCTGTTATCGGCTTCGGGCTAATCCTCAATGGTGAAAGCGTCCACGCACAAGATGAATCTTGCGATGCTGGCACATTGAGCACCCGCAACTGGTCAACCAATTTTTGTAATAGCATTGTTGATTTTTCTGAGTTCAGGCAGGGGCAGGTTAAAGACGGCATTCCCGCAGTAACTAACCCGCAAATGGAGAGCATTGAAGAAGCAGCAACATGGCTACAAGACCGCTCGCCCGTAATCGCTGTAGAGATTAATGGCGAAGCGCACGCTTACCCGTTGGCCATCCTCATGTGGCACGAAATTGCTAACGACGAAATCGGCGGCGTGCCTGTAGCGGTGACCTTCTGCCCGCTATGTAATAGCTCGATTGTCTTTGACCGCCGTGTGGGCGATGAGGTGCTGGAATTTGGCGTCAGCGGCTTTTTGCGCAATAGCGATTTAGTGATGTTTGACCGCCAAACCGAAAGCTGGTGGCAGCAATTCACGGGCGAAGGGCTAGTTGGCGATTATGCTGGCACGCTGCTGGATGTCATCCCGTCGATTGTCGTGGATTTCAAAAGCTTCGCTGAGCGCTACCCAGATGGGCTAGTGATGTCCCGCGAGACGGGCTATCGTCGCCAATATGGGCGCAATCCCTATGAGTTTTACGATACGGGCGGCCCCTATCGCCAATTCTTCAGCGATGACATTGATGACCGTGTTGCCGCTACCGAGCGCGTATTAGCGGGTGTAATTGGTGGCCAGCCCATCGCTTATCCCTTCAACCTTCTGGCACAGGAAGCAGTCATTAATGACACAGTGGGCGACATTCCCGTTGTGGCCTTTTGGCAACCAGGTAAAGCCAGCGCACTGAACGCGGGCGAGATTGATGCAGCTGTCGATGTTGGCACAGCCGCGCTCTATAGCCGTGTTGTCGATGAGCAAACACTGACATTCTACCTAGACGATGAGGGCATCATCCGCGACGAAGAGACGGACAGTGCTTGGGATATTTTCGGAGAAGCGATAGACGGCGAACTGGCGGGAACACAGCTTGAACAGCTCATCGCTGCACCGCATTTCTGGTTTGCTTGGCAGGCTTTCCGTCCCGATACGCTCGTATTTGGCATCGATACAGAATAAGGTTTAGGGGCAAGCGTTTGAATATGAATGCGATGAAAACCAGGCGTGCGGCTATTATGGACTATCTATCACTCGGCCTATTGGTGGTGATGTTCATAGTTGTAGGGAGCACATTTTTGAACAGCGGGTTATTGGGCAATACACGAGCAGGCTGGAAAACGAATTTCGATAAGGCCAGCGTGGATTTGAACGAAATCATCAGCGGTGGTGTCGGCAAAGATGGCATCCCGCCGATTGATGCCCCACGCTTTGAAAGTGTGTCCGCTGCCCAAAGTTGGCTGCAACCGCAATCGCCAGTCATCGCATTAGAAATCAATGGCGACGCGCGCGCCTACCC
>DAOTWU010000532.1:0-4573 GCA_034435735.1 Anaerolineae bacterium
CAATTTGCTTCACAGAGTTGGGCTATCTCTCTCCAGAAGGTTATGGCCCATTATCGCCAGGATTTGCATGGGGCGCTAATACCTCTGTGGCAGAACAAGCCGCTTGGCTAGACCGTGCTATTGCGCTCTCCGCTAGTAGCGGGCGTGTTTTGCTGGTGATTATCTGGAATGTGGATTTCACCGTGTATGGTGATGACCCACAAGCGGGGTATGCTATCATTCGACCTGGTGGTGATTGTCCAGCTTGCCGCGCACTAGGTAGCTGAGTGCCGCGTCTAAAATAAAATCAAGCTGAAAAGGGCAGGGATACCCCCTGTTCTTTTTTTATATGTTACAAATAAACTGTTTGAACCTTTTGGGCGGGTTTTACGTACATAGATTAAGAGTGGTCTACTTTATCAGGGAGGTCTTTGTTCCTATGGAAACAATGTTAGAACTACATGGTTTGAAGAAAAATTTCAAACGACCAGATGGCACAATTGTTGAAGCCGTCAAAGGTATTGATTTGGAAGTGCATAAAGGCGAGATTTTCAGTCTACTCGGGCCAAATGGTGCTGGCAAAACTACCACTATCTCGATGATTAGTGGATTGCTAGAGCCAACAGAAGGTGATGCCATTATTGGCGGTTACTCCATTCGCCAAAACCCAATTCAAGCGAAGGCGCTCATGGGTGTTGTCCCGCAGGAAATTGCGCTTTATCCAACTTTAACCGCCCGCCAAAATCTAGAGTTTTTCGGGCGTATGTATGGCCTTAGTGGGCGTGAATTGGCGAAGCAGGTAGATTGGGTACTGGATTTTATCGACCTACGAGACCGCCAAAAAGACAAAATTAACACATTTTCTGGCGGCATGAAGCGCCGTGTTAACATTGGTATCGGCCTTTTGCATCATCCGCAACTGCTTTATATGGACGAGCCAACCGTAGGCATTGACCCGCAAAGCCGCCGCCGCATTCTCGATACAGTGCTCCAGCTACGCGATGAACTTGGGATGACCGTGCTCTATACTACACACCTCATGGAAGAAGCCGAAGAGCTAAGTGACCGAGTCGGTATTATTGATCATGGGAAAATCATCGCTATGGGCACACAGGGCGAACTAACGCTGATGGTTGGGGAAGAAGATCGCCTATTGTGTAAAGTGGCATCTACAGATTTACCAGAAGCGGTTATTGAGCGCATTAAAAATGATGTGGAAGGTGTGACCGCCGTCGATTTTGAACAGCGCGATGGTCACCGCACTAGCGCTGATGTTGAACCTACGGAAACAGGTACAGTGCGCGCGGTACGTCCAGAAGGCCTTATCACTATTCATGCTAAACGTGGGCGTAAGGCATTGCCACGTGTGCTGGAAATTCTCATTGGTCAGGGTATAGAAGTGCAATCAGTAGAAATTCGAGAGCCTGATTTAGAGGCCGTTTTCTTACACTTAACCGGACGTGAATTGAGGGATTAGCCATGTTGTCGAAAATTTGGGCGATTGCTTATAAAGACCTCTATATCACGTTTACAGACCGCAGCTTGATTATCATCATGATTCTCATTCCCTTAGCCATTAGCACCATTGTCGGGCTGGCTTTTGGCGGGTTAGGGGGAGAGGAGTCTCCTATTGAAAATATCCCTGTTGCGCTGATTAACCTTGACGAAGGCACGTCAATCGGTGTGAACTATGGGATGATTTTCGGCGCAGCGCTTATCCCCGATTATGTCTCTACAGATGGCACTAGCAGTGCGCCAGTGTGCGACGCGGGCGAGGGTGAGAGCAGTTTGTTCGGTGGAGCAGATAACCCACTATATACCTTAACGAACACCGTCGCTTTTAATGCGGCAATTGCCGCCCAGCTTATTGATGATGGTGTCATTGAAGCGCCTTCTGCCGATCCGAACACGCCAGAGTATTTAGAACAAGCCGCCCGCGCCGCTGTAGAGGCTGGCCAATATGCGGCAATGGTTTACATCCCGTCGGATTACAGCGCTCGTATTGCTTATATCCCTGTGCTTCATCCACAGATAGAGCCTGCACAAATTACGGTTTATGCGAATGCTGGTTTGCCTGTAGAGGGCAGTATTGTGCGTGCCGTTGTTGAAGGCATCAATAACCAAGTGGCAACTGGCAATATCACTATGGCCGCCACCTTTGCCGAATTGCAAGAGCAGTTTGGTTTTGCGGCTGTTGGTCAACTGGCCTCTTCAATCGATATTGCTTCCGCCTTTGCTTGTGCTTTTACACCATCGTTGAATACGGTAGAAGTGGCAACCCGCGCTGTCGGTCTGGCGGAAACACGCTCAACCAGTGTGCAGATTTTAGTTGCGGTTGGCGCATCACAGGCCATGTTTTTCGCGCTATTTACCGCCCAGTTTGGTGTTTTGAGCATGTATGATGAACGGCGCGCCTGGACGTTGCAGCGCATTCTCATGTCTCCTACACCGCGCCATATTCTGCTAGCCGGTAAATTGATAGGCGTCTACCTCAGTGTGCTCTTCCAGCTTGTATTACTGATGGTCTCGCTCTCTCTGGTGGCCAGCTTCTTACAGCGCGAACTCATCTTCATTTGGGGTACGGATGTGTTGCGGATTGTTGTTGTATTACTTGCGGCAACGGCAGCGGTATCGGGCTTTGGGATGCTATTAAGCGGCATCGTCCGTACACCAGAACAAGCGCAGACGGTCGCGCCATTGCTCAACACCATTTTAGCCGTTCTTGGCGGCGCATTTGGCTTCCGCTTGCCAGATATACTGTCACAATTATCGATGGTGTATTGGGGGAGCGAAGCCTTTGACCTACTCTCGGTTGGAACGGGTGATGTGTCCTTGCACGTCATTGTTCTGCTGGTTCAGGGTATTATCATGTTCGCGCTGGGGATTGTTTTATTCTCGCGCCGCTTCGAGATGGTTTAGGGGGTAATCATGAGAAAAGCTATCGATATTGCAATCAATGATTTGCGCGTTTTCCTCAGAGAGCCGGGTAGTTTATTTGGCTTATTGGTACTCCCTATCATCTTGACGTTCATCATCGGTTGGGCAAATAGCGGTTCTGGGCCACGTAACCAGCTATTGGTCGATATTGTCGATTTGGACGGTGGGCCAAGCGCTGCGCGGTTCATCGAGACACTGCGTGAGTTAGGTGGGGATGCTTTGCTCTTGTGTCCAGTTGATAATGAGGCCAATGACTGTGAGTTAGGCGATAATGCCGAACTGGATGAAGCCGCAGCTATACAACGGGTAGAAGAGGGCACAACACGCGCCGCCATCATCATCCCTGATGGCTTTAGCGCGGCTATCCCTGTTTTTGAAAACACAAGTTTAACGTATATCTCTGCTGAATCTGGTGTGTCGCCTAGCCCTGTATTGCAAGCGGTGAACAGCGCTGTCTTGCGCTTGAATGGCGCTATCGTTGCCGCCCGTGTCGGTTTGGATGTCGCCCAGTCTACAGATGCGCTAGAAGTGCCCGATGTAAATGCTTTTGCACAATCCATATTTCAGCGTGCCGATGAGTTATGGCAACAAGACCTTATCAGTGTCGATTACCAGCTATCCGTTATTGGAGAAAGTAGCGCCCCCAGCGCTGGCAACTTACAGTCGGGCTTTTCCCAATCTGTTCCTGGCATTGGCTCAATGTTCGTGATGTTCACCGTTTTTGGTGGCATGACGTTGATGGTCGTGGAGCGCAAACAGGGTACATTACAGCGCCTTGCTGCCATGCCGCTCACCAAAACACAACTGATTGCGGGGAAAATTCTTGGGCGCTTTGTGCTCGGTCTTTTGCAATTTGCTGTTGTGTTCGCTTTTGGCATGGTGTTTGGTGTGAGCTTTGGGAATGATCCAGTTGCTGTGATGGTGCTCATTTTCACCTACATTTTGGCGATTACAGCACTATCCTTTGCGCTTGGCTCACGCTTAGAGAACGAACAGCAGGCTAGTGGCTTAAGCCTCTTGCTGGCGTTCATTCTCGCACCGCTTGGCGGGGCGTGGTGGCCGCTATCTATCGTTCCAGAGTTTATGCGGATTATTGGCCACATCTCCCCGATTGCATGGGTGATGGATGGCTTTAACCAGCTCATTTTCTTCGGTGGCGGCTTGGTTGATATATTGCCCTATGCCGCGATTCTTCTGCTTATTGCGCTAGTGTTTTTCGCTATCGCTATTCGCAATTTCCGCTATACACTATAATCCTCATGACCAATGTTGTTAAAAGGCGGGATGGGCTTCCCGCCTTAATTATTCTCCACAATTCCTAATGAAAATTCGTATATAATGATGAGGAATATATATGTTGTAGATTGTCAGGGGAGATAAATTATATGCCCGTTACTGTAGAATGGATGGACGACGCCCATACTATCATACTCCAAACCTATATCACTCCGTGGACATGGGATGAGTTTTATGAGGCAACTGCTGGCCAGACAATTAGTATGTTAAATGCGGTAGAGCATCCTGTATACATCATCTCAGATTACACACAGGGTATTACATTGCCCACTGGCTCTGCTTTAACCCATGCCCGTAATGCGCTCTCTAAAACGCCGCCCAACTTAGCTGGTTTGTATATCATTTCTAGTAGCGCTTTTAT
>DAOTWU010000533.1:0-3013 GCA_034435735.1 Anaerolineae bacterium
ATGCCGCGTCTAAGGCGATTGACGAGTTTTTAGCGCTGGCCTATCACCGCGAGGTGGGCTTGCCGGTGGTGCTGATGCGCTTCTTCAACACCGTTGGGCCGCGCCAAACGGGGCAGTATGGCATGGTGGTGCCGCGCTTTGTCCAGTGGGCGCTGAACAATGAGCCGATACAGGTTTATGGCGATGGCCAGCAATCGCGCTGCTTTGGCAATGTGTTCGATGTGGTGGAAGCGGTGGCGGCGCTGGCGGAGTGCGAGGCCGCAGTGGGGCAGTTATTCAATATTGGCAATAATGAGGAAGTGACCATTCTGGAATTGGCGGAACGGGTGAAAGCGCGCGCCAATAGCCAATCTGAAATTCGCCTCATCCCGTATGAAGAGGCCTATGAACCGGGGTTTGAAGATTTCCGCCGCCGTGTGCCCAGCATTGATAAAATTCGTGCTACAATTAACTGGCAGCCGAAGACTTCGCTGAACGAAACGATTGACCAAATTATTGCTTACTATAAAGGAAGCTGAATATGGCGGAAATTACCCGACAAGAACTGATTAAAGCCCTTATCAGCGCTGGTTCGCGCCCGCGTTTGGCTGGTGTAGACCTCTCTGCGCTGGATTTACGTCGCCTCGATTTAGAGGGCGGCAACTTGCGCGGGGCGAATTTGCAAGCGGCCAATATGCAGGAGACCATTTTGCGCAGCGTCAATTTGACTGGCGCAAACCTCACTGTGGCGCTGATGGCCTATGCCGATTTGAACGCGGCCAACTTGACCGTTGCCAACCTGACCGGCGCCAATTTGCAGGGCGCGCGCTTGACCAACGCCAACCTGACCGGCGCGGTGCTCAACGGCGCGAATTTGCAAGGGGCGACGCTGACGGGCGCCAATATTACCAATGTCAAGTTTGATGAGAAGACCGTTTGGCCAGATGGCGCAACCGGCTCTGCGGGCAATCCGGCGAACTATACCACTTAGGGCGACCACGCCCCCGCCTGCTTGAGCAGTTCTGCAAAGGCGTCATCGGGTAAGCCCTCTGGCACGGGCGGCCATTGTCGCCGCACCGATTCTACAGTGCGCAGGGCGTCGCGGACGGATTTTTGCTTTTTGCGGCGGGTGAAAAGCGCGTGCTGGGTGCGGTGGCACTCCATCGCGGCCACTTTTTGCGCCGCCCACGGGCGGATGTCTAGCGCATAGTGCGCCATTTCGTTCTGATTCCACAGGCGGTCTTCAATGGTGGGGACGAAGGCCGCCACGCTATAGACCAGCGTTTGCGGGACGAGGTGTTGCGCCGCTGCCATGACGGCCTGATGCACCAGTTGGTGCGCCGGATGGCCATATTCGCCATCTGCCCCATGGGTGAGCACCAATTGCGCCTCTTCTCGCTGGATGATGGCGGCGAATTGCCGCGCTAGTGCTTCAAAGTCCGCATCGAACGCCCGCAGCACATCATCTGGCCCCACCTCTGGGTCGACATAGGGCAGCACTTCGACGCTTGCGCCCAGCGCATAGGCCGCACAGCGCAACTCCGCCTCGCGCACGGTGCCTAAATCGCGGCGGTTGAGCACGAGGGGCGGTTCGCCAACTTCACCCCCTTCGCCACGTGTAGCACAGACAATATGGGTTTTGATGCCTTGTTGCCCCAATAGCGCGATGAGGCCGCCGGCGAGTATGGTCTCGTCATCGGGATGGGCAAAGAAACCAATGGCTGATTTCAACTTCATGACAATACCACCCTCGTCAGGTCAAAGGCCGGCCCCTCTTGGCAGGCCAGCTTCAGTCCGTCTAATGTTTGCAGCATACAGGCATGGCACGCGCCCACGCCACAGGGTAACACATGCTGGAATACGCCGAAGACGTAGCTTTTGGGCACGTCGGCGCGCAGATTTTGGATGAGCTGGATGATGCGGTTGAAGTTCTCTAGCTCTTGATAGGGATGCACCGTCACGAATATTTGGTCTGCCCAGCCAAAGGTCATCACTTGGTTAGGCCAGTGCAAGTCATCATCGCCGCGCAGTATCTCCACTTCGGCGGGGAGATGGCCGGTGTGGTAGTCGCGGGCTGTGCCCAATAGCGCCAGTGAGACGCTGACGTTGTTGCCCAATAGTGCCGGGATGGTCATCAGGAGCGGGGTGGGCGGCGTGTCGTAGGCGATGAAGAGCACATTGCGCAGTGTGCGGCGGAAGCGGAACGGTTGCCCGACCGGCCCCAACAAATCCACCACTTGCCCCGGCTCATAGGCGATATTGCCCGGACGCTCGATGATGAGATGGTTACCCGCCGCGCCGACCGGCCACCAATGTTCGCGCAGATAGGGCGACCAGCCATCTGTGAGGCGGGCGAGGAGCGATTGCCCCGCTTTTATCCGTTGTACGGCTTCATCAACCGCAATTTCCAGATGTTGGTAAGCGGCGTTGACACGGCGAATACGTTCGATAATGGCTTGACTTTGTTTCATAATGCCCTTTGCCCGGTAACACATCGGCGCTGCCTATAGTGTAGCATTATTTGGGCGCGGTTTCATCAGGGTTTTTGGCGGGATGTGCGAGATGCGTTATAATATCGGGGGGATGGCGCTTAATGGCCGCTGAAAAGTGGTGAAATTTGGAGGAGCGCCGCAAAAATACCCCTTAAAGCGATTTGACCTGAAACCCGCCTTTGGGGCGTTTCTAGTATGAATTTTTGATAAGATTTTTGGCGATGAGTACGCAGTGTTTTAATGTTTTGTTATGTATTTTTCGCCGAAAATTCGCCCAAATTCCCCGAAAAACCCCTGATTTGGGATATATTTGGGATATATGAAACTCCCCCCACTTTTCATGCAGAAAACGGGTTTCAAATACGTGGACAGACTGTATGATAGTAGACAAAATTTTGAAGGGCTTAAAAATAGCCGAAAAAAAGTTTTTGACAAATGCAGGGGACTTATGGTATACTGTGCGCGGTGTTGAAATAGACTTGCACCATTCGATCCGTTATTGAGGATACTGAAACTTTCAACACCTTCGCGTTTGTTTCAGT
>DAOTWU010000534.1:0-3655 GCA_034435735.1 Anaerolineae bacterium
GCAATAACGTTGCCTTCTGGCAAACGCCGTAGTTCTGCAGGCCAATCAAGGTGCATTGCCCCCGCGCCATGAATGAGTATCAACGTGGGCGTATGTGCTGTTGGGTCTCGATGGTCTGCAAACCATATTTTCCCGTTGCGTGTTTCACAATAGGGCATCCTAAATTCTCCTATTCCAGACCATGAATGCCGCCACCCATACTGCCGTGGGCAACCCCATCTTCATCTATCCAGCCGATTGGCATTTTGGGCGTGGTATGCATCGCGCCCAAATTGCCATATTTATCAACAATGATGACGCCCAGGTCAGAAGGATTGAAAAAACCATCAACATAATGCGCAGCTTGGGTGGCTGCCTCTTGTGCGGTTGCCCCTTCGGCAATGCGGTCAATGACATAGCGGCACAATAGCGTGCGCATAGCGTGTTCGCCGATACCTGTCGCACTAGCCGCTCCATAACGGTCATCAGCATAGCCGCCCGCGCCGAAAATTGGTGTGTCTCCAACGCGGCCTTTGGGTTTATCACGCCGCCCACCTGTTGATGTCGCCGATGCGGTATGACCTTCGCTATCGATCGCCACCGCGCCTACTGTGCCCAATGATGGAATATGAATATGCCCTCCCGTGCGCTCAATGAACTCTTTGTACATCTGCTCTGTCACAAATGCGATATTCGGCACAACAGGCATCCCTAACTTTTGCGCCAACATATCCGCGCCTTCTCCAGCAAAAAAGGCATATTCAGTTTCCGTCATGACCAGCCGTGCCAATGAAATAGGGTGCTGAACATGTTTGACCGCTGCCACCGCGCCAAAATTGAGCGTTGTCCCATCCGTTATCAGGGCGTCCATCTCTACTTCGCCCAGTTCATTCAAGAAGCTGCCACGCCCAGCATCATAAAGTGGGTGGTCTTCAAGGTAATTTGTCGCTTTTTCCACAGCATCAAGTGCTGAGCCACCTGCTTGTAAAATTGACCAGCCAATTTCTGCCGCTCGTTTAGCACCAGCAGCGGCTTCTACATCATCTTTATCTGGCCATGGGCCAGCACCACCATGCACAATAATAGACGGTCTTCTCATGTTATCGCTCTCTTTAATCATGCTCTCCAAACGGCTTCGACATTATAACCGCTGCTATCGAGTCTACCATCGGCTGGTATTGACGGTTACCGCGTTATCGGGCATTATTGCACAAATTCACGCCCTTGAATTCGGAGTAGCTATATGACAGAGAATAATAAGGACCATCTTGCATGGCCAACTAAACCCCTGCATTATGCCCGCTTGTTCTTTACAGGCTTTGCTATGGGTTCTGCAGATATTGTCCCCGGTGTTTCTGGTGGCACGATGGCGTTCATTTTAGGGGTATATGAAACCCTCATCAACGCTATTAAATCTTTTGATGCCCATGTGATTAAGTTGCTGCTGGGCTTCAAAATTAAAGAAATCCTGGAATATGTGCCATGGCGCTTTCTGATGGCGCTTGGTGCGGGTATTTTCACCGCTGTTTTCACACTTTCACGCTTACTCAGCAACTTGCTGGAAAATCAACCCACCTATATTTTTGCTTTCTTTGGTGGACTAATTATCGCCTCTGTAGTGGCGATTGGTCTCAAAGTGAAGTGGTCATTGGGGGCAGTAGTTGCACTTATTGGGGGAGCGGTTGCTGCGTTTGTCATTGTTGGTCTGCCAGCATTTGAAAATGTATCTCATGACCCGCTTACTTTAGTGTTTAGCGGCATGCTCGCCATCATGGCCATGATTTTGCCGGGTATTTCAGGTTCGTTCATTTTGCTTATTTTGGGGCAATATGAACATGTTCTCGGTGCAGTAAAAAATCTGGATATTGTCAGCATTGCTTCGGTTGGGATTGGCGCGGTGATTGGTATTATCGCTTTCTCCCGCATCCTTAGCTGGCTGCTGAAGCACTATTACAACACCACTGTTGCTGTCTTGGTGGGCTTCATGCTTGGCTCATTGCGCAAAATTTGGGATGAAGCCGTAACAGGTGCGGAGAAGTTTGAAAGCTTCGGCGGTGGTGAAATTGCTGTTGTTGTCGTGTTGGTAGTTGTTGGCTTCTTGCTGGTCAGCTTGCTAGACCATTTGCAGACTGGTGAAAACCCTGTTTTCCGCCGTTTTTGGAATAAAAAGCGGGATGCGGAAGTTGCCGCTGTTTAAGCATTGAACCATTGCTAATGAAAACGCGCCAATCATCGGACTGGCGCGTTTTTGTTATGTCGGCAGGTGGTGTACTGGTGGTACGTGATAGGCAGGGTGGGGGTGTAGCACCTCTTTCATAGACTGCAAGAGCGCGAGCCGCCCCAAATAGTCGTAAAGCATGATCATCCCCAACATACCCCAGATAGCAAAATCAATAACCCCAAATCCGCCGATAATTGCTACCAGACTACCAATTGTCAGCAATACCATGTGGGGGCGGTAATTGCGCCAATATTGTGGCAGGTTAATGGTGATATAGGTTGAATAGGCGGTATTGCTCTCTAGCTTCCCTGTTAATTGAGGGGTGAAAGCCTGCCTGTTCATCATCCTAAAATGGTAGGCATAGGCGTTTTCATAGAGCAGTTCAATCTGATAACCGTTGCGCTCTCCCGATTTTAGCCGTGAAAGACATTTTTCAAGGCTGTAAGGTGTTGAAAATGCCCGCCAATGCGTTGAATTTGTCCGTTGTTTAGCGTTCATAGCTCCCTCCTTTTCTTTTGGGAGGTATCGGGCATTGCCCTTTTGCCAACTATAAACGCAAATCCAACCTGATGTACCCCTAATCATTAGGGGATGCTATAGAGACTGTGTCCGCACCTTATTAACCACCAGATTATTATCAGGATGCAACCCCAGAAGCCATTGCCCCAGCTGCGCTACAGCGAGGTGTACACCAGGCGTAGGGCGTGGTGACCCTAAAGACGCCACTTTAAGCGTATATAAATTCTGGCCTTCAGCGCTCTTCCGCACTAGCAACAAGGCAATATGTTGTTCAATAGTTGGTTCATGGACGATGGTTTCGAATAGAACGGTGTTCTCGCTTTGATAAGCGTGTATCACCGCGATATTCGTTTCTTGCGCTTGGTACTCTAATTTTTGAAATTGTTTTTGTATGGCTTCCGGCTCTAATGGTGAAGCAAAAACTAGGTGTGGCATATCCCATTCCTCAACCTGATAAATTTCGGGGGCAGGCTCGTTGTTGCGTTCATAGGCGAAGTAATAGCATGCTCGCCCTTCTTCATGAGCTTTTCGCTCATATTTCGTTACGATACGGCCTTCCATGCTATGCGCCCAAGTTGTGGGCAGCAAGTTCGTCAATTGTGGCGTTTCTGACAATAGTTCCGCCGTCATTTCAGCATAGGCTAGAATGTCGGTTGCTAGATAAAAACGCCCCTGTGGCGCAAGACGGTTCACGATAGCGTCTAGAGTTTTGCGGTTCATCAGCCGCCGCCCTTTGTGGCGCTTTTTGAACCATGGGTCCGGGAAGTTAACATATACTTGGGCAATGCTGGCTGGTGTGAATAAATGGTGCAGCGCAGTATCCGCTGTGGAATGTATCACTCGCACATTGCTCAGTTTCTTCTTCTCAATAAGGGCTTCTGCCTCTCGCATGCAGCGGCTAGATACCTCTATTCCAACGATATTGGTTTCTGGATA
>DAOTWU010000535.1:0-2271 GCA_034435735.1 Anaerolineae bacterium
CCTCTTGAATTGGGTGCAAGTGCCCTAAATCATCTTGCAAACCTTCGATTGTGACGATATTTGCGCCATGCGCACGCGGCGCGGGTACAAGACAAGCCATTACGGCAACACCATCTAAAAAGACGGTGCAAGCGCCACACTCGCCTTCGGCACAACCTTCTTTAGTACCAGTTAACCCCAAATCATCACGCAAGAAACGCAAAAGGTTTTTCTGCCAGCCAGTACGAGCAATATAAGGGCGACCATTCACCGTTGTTTCAATCACAACAGGTTCATTTTCATGATGGTGAACTTGTTCAGGCAATGAGTTTTGAACATGGCCATCGCTCTGTCCCCATAGTAACGCTATACCCTGCGGCCAGCCATCGGCTTGTGTGTCCTCGGCCAATGCGCGTAAAGCACGGGCGGTGATGACTTTAACCATCTCAGCGCGGTAAGCAGCACTACTACGCACATCGTCAATGGGTTTAGGAATACTAGCGGTTAGACGGGCAATATCCGATATGGTTTCAGAAGTTAGCTGTTTGCCGACAAGCGCCTGTTCAGCTTGTGGTACACGAATGACGGTTGGGGCAACACTACCCAAAGCAATCGCGGCTTGCTGGACAATGTCACCATCAAAAGTGAGAACAACCGCAATATTCACAACGGAAATCGCCTGGGCGCGGCGCAAACCTAATTTGATAAAAATACCGCGCTGGTTATCTTTCAAAGCGGGCACGGTAATACGGGTTAACAACTCATCTGGCTGCATAACCGTTTTGCGCAAGCCCGTATAGAATTCATTGATAGAGACAGTACGTTCGCCGTTTGCAGAAGCCAGTGTGATTTGAGCATCTAAAACCATTAAAGCAGGAATGGTGTCATTTGCGGGTGATGCAGTGATGACATTGCCTGCAACTGTCGCCCGATTGCGAATTTGTGGCGCACCAACTTCTAAGCAGGCCTGGGCTAATGGCAAAGCCTTCTCTATAACAGCAGAGTCAGCGATGACATGGTTATGTGTGACTAGCGGACCAAGATGAAAAGCGTTATCGCTGAATGCAATTTCATCTAATCCAGCAACACGAGTTAAATCTATAACAACATCAACATCTGGGCGTTGGTGGCGCTCTAGTTCTAGGAGGAGGTCTGTCCCACCGGCAATAATGCGGGCACGTTCACGATATTGAGCTAATAAATCTAATGCTTCTTGTAACGATGAAACCGTAAAGTAGTGCTTCCACATAAATGAATTCATCCTATTCGATAGTAAAGCGCAAATCCCTCACTTTGATTGTCCAAAGATTAGGATAAAGGTTCAATATTCAAAATGGTATAAGGGTTGATGTTCATGATACATGTTTCACCATGCATGGTTTTCGTTGTTTGGCGTCGATCCCATGTATGTACATGGCCATGCACCATATAACGCGGGCGATACCAGTTCAAGAACCAGTTAAAGCTTTTGAAACCCTGATGGGCGTAATCCTCCGCATCATGAATACCAAAAGGTGGAGAGTGTGCGACAAAAACATCGACACCATAGCCATAGCGAAAACGGCGATATAGCAGACGCGGCGCATACTTCACAACCATATGGGCCATGCTAGATTGTGTGTATTTGACGGGTTTACTATTATATTTAATAGAGCCTTCTAGACCTGCAAAGGTTAGCCCTTTGTAGGTAAAAATACGGCGGTGCAAGTTGACACCGCCGGGTGGACGCCGCTCATATTCGGTGTCATGATTACCACGCACGTAAAGTAAAGGCACATTCAAAATTGAAATAATATATTCAAGATAGGAAGATGGCATATCGCCACAACTCACAACCAGCTCAACATCGTGGTAATGACGGCGCAAATTCGCGGCGCTTTCAAGTTGTGGCATGACAGTATCGCTAACAAAAAGAATTTTCACGTTTCACCACAAAATCTACTATTATTGTCCTTATCGTCAATACTCGTATCACTCCCGCTTTTCGGTAGCAAGACCGTGCCACTTCATAGGCTGGCCTGTACCACCACGACGCACCATGATAATTTCTGCAAGGATGCTGACAGCGATTTCCTTTGGGGTTTCCGCCTCAATCTCTAGACCTATTGGGGCATGAACCCGTTGCAACTGTGTTTCATCTAGCTGATGTTGTTCTTTCAAGGCGTTCATCGTCATCGCCCAACGGCGGCGACTACCAATTAAACCAATATAGGGCGCATCTGTTCGCAATAATGCAGGAATGAGATTGACATCAATTGGTAAGCCGCGCGTTACCGCAGCGACATAGGTTTC
>DAOTWU010000536.1:0-4030 GCA_034435735.1 Anaerolineae bacterium
CAATCTACTGCAGCTGTTACACTAGGGGCGCTACGTGTCGTGAAAAATGTAGAACGTGTCTTGAGTTAGAAAGGGTTTAATGATGAAGTCACGGATTATATTGCTTATTTGTATTTGTCTGTTCACTTTACCTGTATTCGCACAAGATGATGGGCGATATGTTGAGCCTGAAGCGTTAGCAGACCCCGAAGGCGCATTTACAGAAGTAGATGGATTGCAAATCTACTATATTGAGATGGGTGACACTGATGACCCCACAGTGATACTTGTGCATGGCTTTGCTGGTTCAACTTTCACATGGCGCGATACGATAGCCCCGCTAGTAGAAGCTGGCTATCATGTCGTGGCGCTGGATTTACCACCATTTGGACTATCGGATAAAGCAATTCCCGAAGATTACACACGGAGCAGCATGGCTGCGACGTTGGCTGGCTTGATGGACACATTAGAGATTGAGAGTGCAACACTAGTTGGGCATAGTATGGGCGGTGGGGTTATTGCCCAATTTGCCATTGATTATCCGCAAAGAGTTGAAAAGCTGGTATTTGTCGACGGAGCAGTTTACATTCCACCAGAAAAGCCCGATGTAGAAGCAACAGAAGAAGCCAGACTTACAGGTGACAATCCGCTCAGCTTCCTCTCCCGTTTTGACCCCCAATCACCACTATCGGCAGCAGCATTGCGCACATTCATCACCCCAGAAGTATTCAATGAAATTTTAAGCAATGCCTATCACAATAAATCGGTTATTACGCCAGAAGTGCAAGAAGGCTACCAGCGCCCCCTACATATACGGGGATGGGAAGTCGGGCTATTAACTTTCATGGCGGCAAATGAAATAACAGAAAATATTGATATTGATGCATTGCGCGCGCTAGACGTGCCTGCATTAATCATCTGGGGACAAGAGGATTCTTGGGTGCCGCTGGCTGTGGGAGAAGCGTTAGCCAACGCCCTACCCCATGCAACACTGGTTACTTATCCCGAAACAGGACACATGCCAATGGAAGAGACTACAGAAGCATTCTTAAGTGACCTCATCGCATTTCTGGAGGGGTAGCTTTAGTTAAACCATAGCAGTCCAACGGCGTTGCATAGAGGGCGCAAACATGGCAGTGTATAAAAGCGCTTAAACAACATTGGATTGTGTGATTTATGATAAGCAACGCTCTATCTACATTGCTGGCGCGCCCTCGCTGGCAAATTACGCTGGGAATTGTTGTCATCGCTCAAGTGCTATCGGCGGTTGGGTTCTCAATTATTTTCCCCTTTCTGCCGCTTTATGTTGCAGAACTTGGCACAAACACCAGTTTAAGCATCGAGTTCTGGGCGGGCATGGTGTTCTCTGCGCAGGGGTTCACCATGATGCTGGCAGCACCTATTTGGGGCGCGCTGGCAGATAGATACGGGCGCAAACTCATGGTTGAGCGGGCAACTTTTGGGGCGGCAATTTTGCTCTTCCTCATGGGATATGTAAACAGCGCTGAAGAATTAGTTTTATTGCGCGCCTTACAAGGCCTAGTGACGGGAACTGTTTCCGCAGCAAATGCTTTAATAGCAGCAGAAGCGCCCCGTGAGCGCACAGGATTCGCCATGGGCGCGATACAAGTCGGACTATGGGGAGGTATTGCATTAGGGCCATTGATAGGCGGTATACTCTCCGATGCTTATGGTTTCAGAGCGCCCTTTATCTTGACCTCTATACTACTGGCTTTTGCTGGCATCCTTGTCATGGTTGGGGTACGAGAGAATTTTCAACCAGATGAGCAGGAAAAAGCAAAACGCACGGGTATCATCGCGGCATGGCGGCATATTCTTGGGGCAGCAGGCGTGAAGCCTGTGTATATCATCCGCTTCATGACGGGGTTAACTCGTACGATTATTGTCCCGATTGCGCCGCTCTTTATCGCATCGCTGGTTGTGGAAAGCGATAGTCAAGGCACATACACAGGCTTAATGGTGGGGGCATCATCTGCAGCAGCATCTTTTAGCGCGGTTTACTTAGGGCGATTGGGAGACCGTATCGGGCATCGCAAAATACTGTTAGGAAGCGCTATTTTCGCCCTAATTACTTATATTCCACAAGCATTTGTCAGCGATGCTTGGCAGCTAATAGCCCTGCAAGCAGCCACAGGGCTGGCGATGGGCGGGATGATAGCCGCACCAAGCGCCATGATAGCCGGCTATACTCAGCGGGGCGAAGAAGGCGCTGCATATGGATTAGATAATTCTATTGTGGCAGCCTCACGGGCGGTTGCTCCACTTATCAGCGCGACCATTGCCACATGGTTTGGGTTACGGGTAACATTTTTAACAGCAGCATTATTGTTTGCAGTGATTACATTTATCACATGGCGGTGGCTACCGCAGACATTGCAATTAGAGACCAGTTCATCATGAAAGCATTTTATTGCGACCATTTCGTTTTACCCCTGCCCCCAGAGCACCGCTTCCCAATGAAGAAGTATGCGCGGTTACGGGAACGCGCCATCAGCGAAGGGGTTTTGAGAGAAGATGAACTTTTTGAGCCAACTGCGGCTTGTGATGAAGATTTGTTGCGCGCCCACAGTACAACATACATACAAAAAGTCAAACAAGGCTCATTAACACGACAGGAAATACGGCGCATGGGCTTCCCTTGGTCGCCGCAATTGGTAGAGCGTTCTAGGCGCTCTTCTGGGGGAACAATAGCCGCATGTAGAGCTGCTCTAGAGGATGGCATTGCGGTTAATCTAGCAGGCGGCACGCATCATGCAGGGCATGAACATGGTGAAGGTTATTGTGTATTCAATGACAGCGCTGTTGCCGCGCGGGCAATGCAAGCAGAACAACGAGTAAAACGTGTATTGATCATTGATTGTGATGTCCATCAAGGGAATGGCACAGCAGCTATTTTTCAGGATGATACAACTGTTTTCACGTTTTCCATTCACGGGGAAAAGAATTTCCCTTTTCGAAAAGTCGCAGGAGACTTAGACATTGGGCTAGCGGATGGCACAGGCGATGAAGTGTATTTAGAGACATTGGAAGAAGCACTAAATAGAATATTGGCTATCTTCAGCGCCGATTTAGCGATTTATCTGGCAGGGGCAGACCCCTATAAAAATGACACACTGGGCAAACTTGCATTAAGTAAAACAGGATTAGCGCAACGGGATAGATTGGTACTAGAAATGTGTGTTCAAGCTGGCATACCCGTTGCCGTGACAATGGCAGGGGGATATGCAAAAAAGGTGGATGACATTGTAGACATCCACCTGCAAACAATACATATAGCAAAAACGATTGCGGAACAATCACTCGCCATCAGGCTTAGAGGCAACCAATACGGTTAAAGTGCCCTTTTGAACCACCTTGCCATCTTGATTGACAACTTTCATCTCCATGACGACTGTGCCGCCACCAAGGCGCTTGGCTTCTTTTTTCTCTAGCACTTCAATCTCGGCGTGAATGGTATCGCCAATATAGACAGGTAAGCTAAATTTCATCTCTAAAGCGCGGAAAGCGAGAATAGTGCGCTCCATGAAACCGAGCTGGTAGGCTTGGCCAACAGCATAGCTGAGCGTGAGCAAACCATGAGCAACACGCTGCCCCATCGGTGTCGATTTAGCATACTCGGCATCGGTGTGCATGGGGTTATAATCGCCAGTTAAACCAGCAAAATTCACAAGATCGGCTTCAGTAATGGTGCGGGCGCGGGTAATCATCTTTGCGCCCACTTCATACTCTTCAAAATATTTTCCTCTAGGCGTCATTGATACTTTACTCCAATACCAATCGGGTAAACGCCCGCATGTTATACCATAGGCCACATATATACGACACCTTATTTAAGACTCTCAAGGAATTCGGTGATGGTTTTTGTGACATATTCTGGCTGCTCAACAGAGGACGAGTGGCCTGCATGCGGGATAATCACTAATTTTGAACCTGGAATTTGGTCGTGGATACGTTCAGCTTTAGCGGGAACAGTGGCAATATCTTCATCGCCAACCATGATGAGCGTGGGGACATTTATTTTGGGCAATTC
>DAOTWU010000537.1:0-4173 GCA_034435735.1 Anaerolineae bacterium
TGCTTGCGGTAGCGAGCCAACGACATCTGCCATGCCGCCAACTTTGGCGAAAGGTGCAGCCTCCGCACTGACGAAGAGTACCTTGTTCAAAGATTATTCCCCTCTCCATGCTCATAAATGAAAACAAGGGCGGCTATTTATTGACCGCCCTTGGTCGTATTTCATGAATTGGCGAACCAGCGATAATCAATATCCGCGAACACTTTGTCCAGTTCGTAAAGCTCCTCTGCAAAGTCTCGTGCTTGAGCGAGATTTCCAGATTCCAGCTTATTCGCTAACTGGTTGAAGCGCTCTACATGTTGGCTGAAGCGTTGTATGGCGTATTCACGCGCCTGACCTGTCGTCACCAGAAATGGCCAGTCAGAGCCTTCAAGGAGCAGTAATTCACGCGCCAATTGGTTTAAGACAGTTTTTTCATCGTCTGTTGGGTTGGGATATTTGGCGACTAAAGCCTCCATACGCGCTTCTGCTTCGTGAATGGGCTGCCACATCCAGTGGGTTTCTCCGTTATCCCATGTGAAATGGCCACCACCTGCGCCCCATGAACTCTCTGGTATGTGCAGCACTTCTTCTGGCGGGTGCTCTTCAATGAATTGTGTGGCGCTCACTAATTGGATTTCGGGGTTTGCTGCCAGATGGCGTAATACTTTCCCCAACCACGCGACCCCTTCAAACCACCAATGACCAAAAAGCTCGGTATCGTAGTTTGAAGAAATCAGCCCAAACTTACCTGTCTTGCGGTTATATTCACGCAATAAATCACCAACTAGATGGGCAAAGTGTTCTGCATGTTGGTCAACTTTATAAGCTGCCCAATCGGGATGATAGTAATCTTTATGCGAGAGGTCTATTTGCGCACCAGTGACCCGCCAATATTGGAGACCGCTTGTTCCGGCTTTTTTATGAAATTCCCGATAGTCAAAATCGCCAGGATAGCCCCAATCAGCACTCCACACCTGCTGGCCGGTGCTGTTGTTACGCCCGATGACAGCGACGCCAGAATGCTGTTCCGCCTTTGGGCCGGCTGTTGTGTCACTGACGTAATAGGGTTGGTAAGTGGTGGCATGGCGTTCTGGGGCAGTTGTCGCGGCGGGGATGACATAGCGACGTTTAATTTCGCCATATGGGCCAATGACATCACCAGCCGCTACACCTACAGGTTGCCCACCCGTAATTGTGTGGGTTTCGCTGAAGAAAACTTTAATCCCCTGTTCCGCTAGGAAATATTCAATACCAGGCCGCAAACGCCCATCTTCGGTGTAATAAGCGGGGCGATAGGCGCATTCAGGTAACCAAATGCCGGTTGGGTTGCGCCCGAACATGCGCTTATAGCTGGTGATACCAGCTTTAAGCTGCCCTCGTATGGAGCTGTCACGCCCTAGTAAGGGGAGATAGCCATGCGTTGCCGCGCTAGTGGTGATTTCAATATAGCCCTCATCCTGCAATTTGCGGAATGAGCCGATAATGTCGCGATTAAAGCGCGAGTCAAAAGAGTATTTAATGTGCTCATACCAATTTTTATACCATTCCGCGAGATAACGCAGATGCGGGTCAGAGGTTTCGGGCCGCTCAAAAAAAGTCATGTCTTTCTTGGCGGCTTCAATTTTGTCATCTAAATACTGGTCAAAATGGTCTAATACATCTGGGTCTGCCAATTGCTCGGCGAGAATAGGCGTAAGCCCCAGCGTCAAACGGAATTGAACATTGTCTTCTTTGAGGTCATATAAGGTGTTGAGTAGTGGAATATAGGTTTCGCTGGCAGCTTCATGAATCCACTCTTCTCCGTGTGGCCAGCGTCCTGCTTTACGTACATAGGGGAGATGACTGTGCAGAACAAATGTAAACGCGCCTAGAGCATTCAATGTTTCTACTCCTAAGATGAATTATCGAGGCAGTAGCTGCAAGGGATTGTAACCGTTGCTAGGGGCATATCGCAAGAGATTGAATGTTTTGGGGTGATATTTGTCTTAGTAATTCAATGAGAAGTTATAGAGAAGCTATGACAGACTTCAGGGCAGGGCGTTTTGTTGCTCGGCCATTGGTAACATCACTGTGAAGGTGCTTCCTTCACCGACCTTCGTTTGTACTCCAATATACCCACCATGTGTTTCAATGACAGTGCGCGCCACAAATAGCCCTTGACCTAAACCGCGTGGGTCTAACCGTTTCCCTTCTATAGTGCGAGGTTCTCCGCGATAAAATCGCTCGAAGATATGGGGTAAATCTCGATCAGAGATACCAACACCATTATCAATAACCTGAATTTTAATCTGATTGTCGCTGGTGACTTCTGCTGTAATTTGCACGTAGCCGCCCGCCACATTGTAAACAATGGCATTGCGTAATAGATGACCTAATGCCCACCGTAATCGCTGATCGTCACCAATGACATAGAGTTGCTCTAAATTGCGGGGCATAAACATCATAGTTAAATCGGCCTCTATAATTTCTGGACGCATCCCGTTGATAACGCTCCAGATAAGGCGCTCTAAGTTGAGTAAATCTTGCCGTATGCTGAAGTTTTCGGCGCTGATTTCAGAAATATCCAGCAGTTCAACCACCATGCGGTCTAGAATGTCTACGTTGCGCCCTAAAGTTTCTAAAAAGCGCTTGTTAACAGGTTGGCCTTCAGGAAGGGCTTGTAAGACTTCACTCATCCCTTTAATGACCGTCATAGGGGTTTTTAATTCATGGGAAATATGGGTGATGAAACTATCTTTCAGACGTTCAGCAAGGGCTTCTCTGGTGATGTCTCGTAACACAATCATTGTGCCAAGGCGGTTGCCTTCGCTATCAGCCACTGCGGCTAATTGTGCCCCTAAAATGCGATTGTTGACTTGCACCCGCGTGGGTTCGCCTAGCGGTGCTAATTCATTGTTGAGGTTGGAAACATCTCGATAAGCATCAAAGAGTGTACCTAATTCGCTATCCCAGAAATTCTTTTGCGTACCCAATAGCCGTCGCGCGGCCTCGTTAATGAGGATAATACGCCCCTCATTGTTTTGCATGATGATGCCTTCATCAATGCTTGCCAGAATACTATGCAGCCGCGTAGCTTCTTCCTCACGCTTCTCCAGCAGACGGCGTAATTGTTTGTTTTGCTTGTGTAGTTGTTTCGCTTTGGCCAGTTTTTGTTCCAGCGCTTGCTGGTGCTCTTCTAATTCCCGATATACCTGTGACCGTCGCATAAGGCCGCGATAGATACGGCTGAACAACTGCTCTGTCGCCGCGCCTAAACGGTTTACACGGGTTATTGCACCGCCAATTTCTTCTGGATTTGCTGGAGGTTGCTCTGTCATAAAGCCCTGATTTAGTTAACTGGATCGCTTTTGATTGATTATATCATGTAATAGTGTATGGAGTTGGTCAAAGTCTGGCAGAGGTTTATTGATAATATGGTCAACGCCATTTTTCTCTAACATTTGGCGGCGCTCATCTTCTGTGAGAACAAAAGCGGTCATCAGCACAATCGGGATATTTTGAAGTACGGGAATTGTACGAATACGCTGGGCAATTTCGTTACCCCGATACCCTGGCATACGAATATCCATGAGTGCAAATTCTGGCAGTGGGCCATCTTGCGACCCGTTTTCTACTTTATCGAGCCATTCCCAGGCTTCTGCGCCGCTTTCAAATACAATAGGTGTATGCCCCCATACCTGCGCTAGCATACTGACTAAATTGCGGATATCGGCTTCGTCTTCAGCAATCATCCAATACACGGTGTGCCTCGCCTATTTTCATCAATCTTGTTACTCAGTATAAACTGTAATAGATTGTATAACCGTTAACGCATACTGTCGATAATTTAGTTGTACTATATCTTATGACTATCCCTGATTGGTTTGTAAATCGTTGTGGGATAGTTGAAAAATTGCGCAAGGTAGTTGATAATATACCCCAGTAATCTGTTGCTCAATTATTGGATTGATATTTCCAGCAACAGAACAAGGTATCATCGAGACGACGAAAGGTGGCATGACCCTTGTCAACGTGGATGGTTGTAGAAGACGAACCGGATATTTACGAAGTCCTGCTGGCAATGTTTGAGCTGTGGGGCATAGAGGGTGTGGCCTTTGTCGATGGCGAAGAGGCCATAGCCTGGATTGAAGATGTGGATAGTGGACGCTTTCAAGGAGAGCTGCCAGAACTTGCCTTGCTAGACATTCGTTT